>CAZQKJ010000004.1:22234-32101 GCA_964593315.1 uncultured Granulosicoccaceae bacterium | reverse complement strand
CTTTTTATAGAGTCGAGCCCGATACCCGTTAAATGGGGTCTTGAGCAAATGGGATTGATAGGGTCAGGCATTCGTTTGCCACTGGTGCCACTGGATTCAAGTTATCATGCTCAGGTAATGGGTGCGTTGCAGAAAGCAGGCTGCTTATAAACCGGTTGTTTGCCTGAGGCTGTCTGGCCATCTTATTTGCTGAATAGCCATCGTATGTTAAGAGACACAATCAAGAGCATCATCCGGTGAGCGTGCAATTTGCAAGCCTTGGAAGTGGTAGCAGTGGCAATGCTACCGTGGTACGAGTGGACGATACACTACTGCTTGTCGATACCGGCTTTTCTGCCAAAGCGATTACCGAGAGGCTTGCAACGCTTGAGGTCGCGCCCGATGATCTGTCGGCGATTCTTATATCGCACGAGCACTCTGATCACATAAAGGGTTTGTCGGTGCTGGCTCGCAAGTATGACCTGCCAGTGTGGCTGACCCGTGGCACGTATCGAAAACTCAAAGATAAAAACCTGCCGCAGGTTGAGTTCATCCATCCGCACGGATCTTTCTGTCTGGGCGATGCCAAGATCACCCCGTTCCCGATACCACATGATGCTGCAGAGCCGTGCCAGTATATCGTGGGTGATGGTGATCGGCGGGTAGCTATAGCTACAGATATGGGGTTCGCTACCGAGTATGTTTGCGAGCAACTCAAGGGTGTTGACGCTCTGTTGCTCGAGGCAAACTATGATACTGACATGCTCAGCAACGGATCTTATCCGTGGGCACTGCGCAAGCGTATTGATGGTAACTACGGTCATCTGAGTAATGAGCAATCAGCGGTTCTCGCGGCAGCCCTTGAGCACGCTGGTTTGCAAAAACTCTGTCTGGGGCATCTGAGCGAGAACAACAATACTCCGGATACAGCGCTGGATTCGGTGGCCAATCGGTTGCGTCGTGCCGATGACAATGTCCACGTGTTGAAACGACACTCAGCCAGTCCCTGGTACGCGGTGGCGTAAAGCCCGTATCGTTATTTCAGGCTCGCGATACCCCGTTTCCAGACAGGCGCTGGCAAATGCGTCCGAAATTCACTGAATCTGCACGTTCCGGTGCTTGAAATAGCCGCTAGTGCAGGTATTACCGTGTAATCCGGTGTGTCATTTATTATCATCTACCCCACTCAATCAAAGAATCAGGATCTGCAATGACTCGCAAGACTAAAGCCGTGGTGTTTGACCGCAACCCAGGTCGCAATGCACAAACCTATGGCATTGCCCGTCAACTCAACACCGATGAAGATCTGATTCACAAGCCGTCGGTCGGGGTGATGGGAACCAAGGGCGATAGCCAGTGTTATATGGGTGTGCAGCGCAAGGTAGAGGCAATTCATGAGCAGCTGCGTCAGAGTATTGGATCAGATGCGGGTCAATTGGCCATGCGATTGGTGCAGCCGGAATATACTGTCGCTACTTCGGATGGTATGCGTAACGGCACACGCGAGATGCGTTACTCTTTAATTGGTCGAGAGGTCACTCATGACACAGTGTGTGAGCACCTCAGTGCCAGCGGACTTGAAGGCACGATTGCAGTAGTGGCTTGTGATAAGCCCCCCGTCGGCACACTGGCCGGAATTCTGGAGCATAATCGACCGGCAATTATTATGTCGGATGGGCCGATCCGGCCCGGTAAAGATTCAGTTTCTGAACAACCTATAGATATTGTTACCGGTTTTCAGGTGGCGGGTGATTCAGATGAAGATTTTAAACAGCGTATCGCGCGTGAAGCCTGCCCTGGCTACGGCAGTTGTGGAGGAATGTTTACCTATAACACCATGCAAACATTTATAGGTGTTGTTGGTATGCAACCATTGCATATGGTGTCACCTCCGTCTGATGACCCGAAGCGTTTGAATGATTTTCCGCAGCAGTTGGTTGAGTACCTGGGTGGCATGATTGAGCGCGGTCACACGCCGCGCGATATTGTTACTCGTGATGCCATACGTAATGCTGTGATTGTCTCTATGGCGGTAGGTGGTTCTACTAATGTGCTGCTGCACGCGCCAGAGATTGCGCGTGCTGCTGGCTTCAAGAGTTTTGCGCAGGACATTATGTCACCTGAAGAATTTAATCATTTGTCGCAACATGTAGTGCCGGTGCTGACCGATGCGCGTCCTTATGGTACTTACTCAATGGTAGACATTGATGACAAGGGTGGAGTACAGGTGATTGTTAAAGCGCTAATGGACGCTGGTTTGTTAAATGGTGACACCCTCACTTGTACCGGTGAAACTTTGGCCGAGCAAGTTGCCCGACTGAATACAGTCGATGTGGATGGTACGGTAGTTTATCCTGTTGAAAAGCCCTATAAAGAAACCGGTGGCCTGCGCGTGCTCGGTGGCAATCTTTCTCCCGAGTACAGTGCGGTGCTAAAGCTTGCAGGAGTAGAAGGCGGGCTGGAAGATAATCGGTTCGTAGGGCGTGCACGCATCTTTGATGGTGAGCAGGCGTTACTTGATACCTTAGAGACAGACCCCGGTAGTTTTGCCAACAATGACATGGTGATTGTGCGCTACGAGGGGCCGAGCGGAGCGCCCGGCATGCCGGAAATGCTCGATTCAACTTCACGTATTACCACTTTGTGTCGTGAGCGGAATATCGTTGTCGGTCTGATGACCGATGCGCGATTCTCCGGTGGATCGGTCGGTTTGGTTATTGGTCATGTGGGTCCTGAGGCGGCATTGGGCGGACCCATCGCACTGCTTAAGGATGGCGATGAAGTGATCGCTGATCTGAATGCCAATGAGCTTAACTGTACTGAGCTTACAGACGAGGCAACTGTTGCTCAACGTAAAGCCGTGTGGGAAAAAGAAGTTGCAGCAAACGGCGGTATACACCCGTTGTGTGGTGAGGTGGATACACGGCTGCTCAATCGTATGCGTCGCTCTGCTGTATCTGCTGTCTATGGCGCTGGTATGCACCCGGATCGCGCGCTGTGGGTGCCTGAGCCTCGAGCACCTGAGAAGACCGGTTTTGTGCCACAGAATAAATATCGTGAAGGTTCTCAAAAAGCGTTTAGTTAATCGGTGGTCATGGTTTTTGCGATTGTGGATAAGTGACTGCGAAATAGACTGTAAACAGTAGAGTTGATACAGGAATCCTATGTCTATAAGACCAGTACTATCGACACAACACGCACAGCCGACCATGGAAGGAGCGGGAGTCAAATTGCACCGTGCGTTCGGTTTTCATAACCCGGAACAGTTTGATCCGTTTTTATTGTTTGATGATTTTCGCAATGACCGGCCGGAAGATTTTCAGGCGGGCTTTCCGTGGCATCCACATCGCGGTATAGAGACAATCACCTATGTGCTGAATGGTTCAGTGGAGCATGGTGATAGTTTGGGTAATGAAGGCACTTTGGGTCCGGGTGCTGTGCAGTGGATGACAGCGGGTTCCGGTATTTTGCATCAGGAGATGCCAAAGGGAGATCAACAGGGTCAGATGCACGGGTTTCAGTTGTGGGCCAATCTACCGGCATCGTTAAAAATGACGGCACCTCGGTATCAGGACATTCAAGGTGCGGATATTCCAGAAGTTATCGATGATGACGGTACCCGGGTGAAGGTGATCATTGGAAATTTTTGGGGCAAAAGTGGTCCGGTAGATGGAATTGCAGCAGACCCTCAATATCTTGATATCACTATCCCTTCCGGTGTGCGCAAGACATTGCCGGTGGATACCTACCGACGTGCATTTGCCTACGTGTTTGAAGGCAGCGGACAATTTCGCGATGTGTCTGCGCCTGCAGGTGTGTTGGTTGAAAAGGAATTAGCCGGGCAGGAAGTGAATATACGGGATCAGAGTGGTAATCGCACATTGGTACAGTTTGGAACCGGCTCCGAGATAACTGTGCAGGCGGGCGAGCAGGGACTGCGATTTTTATTGGTGTCTGGTGCACCGATTCAGGAGCCTGTGGCCTGGCATGGACCGATTGTGATGAATACTCGTGAAGAAATAATGCAGGCCATGAGTGATTTGAAAAACGACACCTTTATCAAGACCAGCCATTAGCTTTGCTTGCAACATTGATGTTCACTGTCAGATAGATCTTAGGATAAATTGATGAAAGCAATACTCGGCACCATGACTTTCGGTGATCAGGTAGATCACGATATTGCCTCGCAGATGATTAGTTCGTTTCGCGATGCAGGTTATAACGAGCTGGACTCAGCTTATGTGTATTGTGCCGGTGCAACGGAAAACCTGTTGGGTAATTTGAATCAACAGTTGCTGCTGGATCACTGTGATATTGCAACCAAGGTCAACCCGAAAGAGGGCGGGTTAAGTGCAGCCTCTGTGGATCGCCAGTTCACAACTTCCCTGCAACGTATGAAAAAAGAGAGTGTCGATCTGCTTTATCTGCATCAGCCAGATTTAGAGACGCCTGTGACCGAGACTCTGGAGGCACTCGATCGTCATGCCAAAGCTGGTCGATTCAGCCGATTTGGATTAAGTAACTATGCGGCCTGGCAGGTAGCGGAAATTGCCGGTATCTGTGAGCATCGTGGATACCTGATGCCGAGTGTTTATCAGGGCATGTATAACGCTTTTACTCGTGATGTGGAGCGAGAGTTGTTTCCTTGTCTTAAGCATTACAATATAGCGTTTTATGCATACAATCCGCTGGCAGGAGGCATGTTGACCGGCAAGCATATCGATGTAAGCCAGAATCCTGCAGACGGCAGATTTGCAGGTAATATTGAGTACCAGAATCGCTACTGGAAGAGTGACTACTTTTCTGCAGTCGATCAGTTCAGGCAGGCTTGTCTGAGTGAGGGTATAGATCCCGCCAGTGCCGCATTGCGCTGGATGGCCCATCATTCCGGTCTTTCGGATGACAAAAATGATGCTGTCATCATAGGTGCAAGCTCCATGCAGCACTTCACACAGAATTTAGAAGCTTTACAGCAGGGTGCATTGCCAGACACTATTGTGACTGCATTAGATCAGGGCTGGGAAATAGCACGGCCGGATTGTATTAAATACTTTCGGCCTTAATCTGCAGTATTGATCAAGATCATGTGATCTTGCATTGAGTATGTCATCTGCGAGCGCGGGTGCGCACTAGAATACTCGGGCGTATTCTTAACATATACGGGAAGTAGCGCCTTCTAAATCTAGTCCCGCTGCCTGCACACCATCTACAGCCAATTCAGGCCTTGATAAGTCACTGCGATGAGTTGATAAGTTTCATCTAGTGTACTGGCAAAAACAGTGTGGTCACATGATTCACCTGATCAAAGTGCATAATTTCCAAAGTAATTTCTATTATTCAATTGAGTACGAGATTACTAGCTACTGCAAGCACTTTAATCAGCCGCCCTTTTAGGAGCTCGGCATTTGCCGTGCAACTGCGTTGCAACTCTGGGAAAAGGGCCTTACTCATCTAACTATGGCCATTCCCTTCAAGTTGGTGCCTGGTTGCGGAACCAGTGACAAGCTTTCATGTGACCACACTATTTGATCCGGCACACTAGATACGGTTGATTCTCATCTGCAAATGAATATTTCTGACAAGTGATCGACGGAACCAGGGAGAGGTGCGCGTGATGTTGTTCACAAAATTGCTATTGCTGATGTAAATGATTGTACGAGTTTCTGCTTGTTGCATGGATCTTGATAGTTGCGTTGCACAGGGCCCGAGAAACCGCTGCATTAGTGGTGGACAGTCTCGGTGCTATCAGATTCTGGCTATGCAGCCCAAAAACAAACAATCAGGCAAGGTTCAATGCTTAACTTTCCGAGAAAGTTGTACAGTTTCATTAGTGTCGGCACGCTTATACAGGCGAAAATCGGCGATGAAACGAAAGTAAGTTATAAGAGAAGTGTCGGTGCTTTGCCATTGGCGCTTTTGATAGCGTCGGGGACTGCGCAAGCAGTAGATACCGACGGGGACGGTATAGACGATTCTCTGGAGGGATTTGTAAGCGGATCGCCACTGAGTCTGTTAGGTAACGGTGGTTTTGAATTCCCTGATGTCCCTGCTGATTTTGATCAGGTAAACGCCACTCTCGTGCCTGACTGGCAGACGAATTGTGGCTGCAACACCATTGAAATTTGGAACGATGCCTTTCTGGGTGTCAACAGTGTGGAAGGCGGGCAGATTGCGGAGCTTAACTCACAGGCAGCCTCTGATCTTTTCCAGCAAGTGTCCATTCCAGCGGGAGATTACGCGGTCACTTATTCTTTCTCTCATCGCGGGCGAACTACCGACGATACGATGGAGATCTACATAGGAGTTGATGCAGCGTCCAAAGTGTTGGTAGATACCGTGACTTCTGCCCCTGGGGCCTGGTCATTCTACTCGGGTGAGTGGCAAAAGCCTGCGGGCGCGACCACTTTATACTTTGAGTTCTTGTCTACCAGCAGCCCTACCCCTGCCAGGGGTAACCTGATTGATAACGTTATCGTTAGTGCTGTCTCTCTGGATACTGACAGTGATGGTACTCCTGACTTCATGGATACCGATTCCGATGCAGATGGCATTGACGACAGCATTGAAGGAATTATTGACAGTGATGCCGATGGCATTCCGGATTTTCAGGACCCGAACTCGACCGGTGCGGCAACACTTGATGATGACAACGACGGGTTGACCAATCTTGATGAGCTGACCAGCACGAACACAGATCCAAACAATCCCGACTCTGATGCTGATGGACTGTTGGATGGTGAAGAAGTAAACACCTACAACACCGATCCAAACAATCCGGATACAGACGGCGGCACTGTAGATGACGGCACCGAGGTAGCTAACGGTACTGACCCTGCAAGCGATGCCACTGACGATATCCCTGATACCGATGCTGACGGCATTCCTGATCACCTGGAAGTTGCCGCGGGTGGAACCGGTACTGATCCCAATAACCCTGATACCGATGGTGATGGCCTGCTTGATGGTGAGGAAGTCAACACCACTAACACTGACCCACTTGATCCGGACTCCGATGGAGACGGGCTCAGTGATGGTCAGGAAGTGAACACCACCAACACCGATCCAAATAATCCTGATACCGATGGCGGCGGCATTGACGACGGCACTGAAGTCGCTAACGGCACCAACCCTGTTAACGCGCCCGGCGACGATGATATCGACACCGATGGTGATGGTCTGACCGATGCCGAAGAGACTGATACGTCGGGTACTGACCCTGCCAATCCTGATACTGATGGTGATGGCATCGACGACGGACAGGAAGTGAACACAACCAACACTGATCCGAATGATCCTGATTCCGATGACGACGGACTCACTGACGGTGAAGAGGTGATTACTCACAATACGGATCCGAATAACCCTGACACTGATGGCGGCGGTACCAGCGATGGTGTTGAAGTTGACAATGGTTCAGATCCGGTTGGAACCACCACTGATGACATTCCTGACTCTGATGGTGATGGCCTGAACGACGATGAAGAAGCTGTTCAGGGTACTGATCCTGCCAATCCGGATACCGATGGTGATGGCTTGCAGGATGGTGAAGAAGTGCTTACTTTCTCAACTGATCCGACTAACCCTGACACCGATGCCGATGGTTTGGCTGACGGTGACGAAGCCACGACAATCGGCAGTGATCCGACGTTACCTGACACAGATGGTGATGGTCTTGAAGATGGCGCGGAAGTGAATACAACTAACACAGATCCGACCGACCCTGATACCGACGGAGATACTCTGACTGACGGCAATGAGGTTAACATTCACACCACTGATCCGAATGATGTGGATACTGATCGTGATGGCTTGCAGGATGACATCGAAATCACTGTCACATTGACGGACCCGACTAACGCAGACACTGATGCTGACGGGTTAACTGACAGCGATGAAGTGAACTCTGCCGGTACTGATCCTCTCAATCCTGACACTGACAGCGGTGGTGTGCCAGATGGTTCTGAGGTAGCGGCCGGATCAAACCCGACAGATGCCGCCGATGATGTTGTCGATCTCGATACTGATGACGATGGCATACCAGACACTGCTGAAGGTCAGGGTGATCAAGATGCCGATGGGGTACCTAACTTCATGGATCTGGATAGCGACAATGACGGGATTCCGGATATTGTTGAAGCAGGTGGAGTTGATGCAGATGCCAACGGCATGGTTGATAACTTTACCGACGCCAATAGCGATGGTCTGGACGATGCGGTAGCGGCACTTCCACTGCCACTACCAGACACTGATGGTGACGGTCTTGCAGACTTCCTTGATGTTGACTCAGATCAGGACGGCCTTTCAGACATTATCGAAGCAGGCGGTGTTGATGCTGATGTCAATGGTACCGTTGATGGATTCGTTGACGCTAATGGTGACGGATTGGATGACGCGATAGCAGCGGCACCGTTGCCAATTCCAGATACCGATGGTGATGCTACTGCCGACTTTCTGGATTTGGACAGTGATAATGACGGCTTGAACGATATCGTAGAGATCGGTGGTATAGACGCCAACGATGACGGAATGATCGATCTTTTCCTCGATACTGATGGCAACGGCATTCCCAATGTGGCCGACGTAGGACTCACTGGTGGAGACGATACTGACGGTGACGGGATAAATGATCTGACCGATGTTGATGTGACAGGTGGTCAGGATATCAACAACAACGGTATAGACGATCTGTTTGATGCAGATCCGGATGGTGACGGACAAGGTCCGTTAATCTCAGCGGACGGTAGTCTGCCGGATACCAACGGTGATGGTGTGCCTGATGTGCTGGATACTGATGGTGTAGAGCCAATCACTGTAGTGGAGCCGACTGACACACCGGAAACACCGCTGTTGATAACTGGTATTAGTGGTTCGGCTGCAGGGTGTAGCATAAACTCTACTAGTACCGCAGTTGATCCTACGCTACCAGGTGTGTTCGCTATGCTTAGCATGGTACTGTTCTGGCGCCGCGGGAGTAAGAGGAAAACCAGCTAGAGCAGCTTGTAAAGTTCTAACTGCTAAGGGCTGCGTTACGCAGCCCTTTTTTTTAATTTTCTTTTAGTTTTTGTTGTGTTTTTGCGAGCGCAGACTGACTTTTTGATTAAGTCGGCAGACTACCCCCGATTAGTACAGCCAGTTACGTTCTTCAAGCCACGGCTTGAGTGTTTTTAAGGATCGTATTTCCTCGATCATTACTGTAGTGTCCGCGCTTTGTCCGTCTATCTCATGTAAGCGCCTTTGCAAGGCAGCATCAACTTTTTTCTTGTCTTTGTTGTAGAAAACCTGATAAGCCATTGCATGCTTTGGAGATTGATAGATGATTTTTTCTGTCTCGCCCTCGAGCTCCTGCAACATCTTTTCTAGCGAAGCTGTCAGTGCTTGCTGGTCATCACTACTGAAGCCAGTATGCTGACCAACGTAGGTTTCGTACATTTCAAGAATAGTTATGATATCGAATTTTTTTCGCGCTTTGAGCAGGTTTGTCATCAAACGCTGCTTTTCCAGACGAACTTCAGGGTCTGATTCACGATCGGGATGAAGCTTGCCGGCAGTTGCACGAAAGAGTTTTTGAAAAACCTCGTTGCTGAGGGCATCGGCTTTATGGTTTTTTGAATCGTGTGGGTAATCTGTTTTGTCAGACCGGGAAAATTCAAACTCGGAGGAAAATTCGTCATCCCAGGGCTCGATATCTTCATCTGCATAGTCACCGAACAGGTCCTCTATTTCAGACAATGCTTCGGCCATTAGCTCGGCCTTCAGTGACGCTCTTTTCTCTTTATAAACCTTGCTTTGTGCGCTGAGTTCGTTATCGAGTTCTTCTGCCCACATGTCGATAGTAGTGTGAGCTTCTTTGTTGGTTAAAGGATCAGCTCCGAGCAGATTGTCGAGCTC
>CAZQKJ010000004.1:0-22134 GCA_964593315.1 uncultured Granulosicoccaceae bacterium | reverse complement strand
TAGTGTGAGCTTCTTTGTTGGTTAAAGGATCAGCTCCGAGCAGATTGTCGAGCTCGCGTTCGATCTCACGTTCGGCCTCTTTAAGCAAAGCATCTCTGTGCTTTTCAGCAGCGGCTGCGCGTTCAGTTTCTCGCTGATGTTGTTTTTCAGTAAGCTCTTCGTGAGCCGCTTTAGAGTCATCCTCGAGATTGATGCCGAGGTTAAAAGCATCGTAGCGAGCCATGCTGTTTTTTATTTCTGTATCAATTAACCCAAAGCGATAGAGCGGTTCTACTAGCTCGCGTATCCAAAGATGCAGGGTTTCGCGTTCCCAGTTTGTCATGGACTTTCGCTGCCCCAGATCCAGTAGCTTTGTCACTAATGGAATCTGCGATCGAAGCAGTGCATGCTCTTTGGGGGTTATTACTTTGTCTACCTGTGTGACCAGCTTATCGAGGCGGGTGGCTAGTTCACGGTTTTTGCGCTTCAGATTAGAAGCTTTGCTCCAGAGCGTCTGAAAAGTCGATGGTTTTAGCTTGGGTTTGGCAGGTTTAGCAACCAGAGACACCGACTCGCTCCCGAAAAATATTCAGTCATCTTAGCAAAATTACAGCTCAGGATGGGGCAAGTTGCCGGGTCTGGGTATTCTTTATAGGCTTTTTTGGCGCTTAAGTTTGTAAGTCGGGCGCTCCCTATAAAGAGCGCCACTATAACAAGCTTGATCGGACTTTTAGCGTATTACAGGACGGGCTGCACTACAGGATTCGGGTTAGGTCGGTGACCCGAAAAGAGCGTTCACTGTGTCGCTGATTTGCTCTTTGGTTTGTAAGCCTTGCGTGGTGTGTACGTGCTTACCTCGTTTGTCAAAGTACAGCAGCGTGATATTCGGTACGTTGTATTTGCTCTGTAGCGCTTTGCCTTCAACTGTGGTGATGTCTGCCAATCGGTAGTTAACGGGTATCTCGGAGCTCAGCGTGTTAGTCACAATGTTTTTTAAGCGCCTGCACGTCGGGCACTTGGGATCGTGAATCTGGATGATTGAAGGCACACCTTGTCCAATGACGCTGAGATCGTGCAGTTCCCGTTTGCCCGTTTCGAGCGCGTTCAGGCCGAAAGCAGTGCCACCGATGGCAACCGCAGCTACGGGTAGCAGAATAAATTTTCGACGCGAGCTCGAAGTCTCTGACTGAGCTTTCTTCGCTTTTTGTGCTTTCGAGAGTTTCTTGGCCATTGCGTTTTCCCTTGATTATTGTCTCGGGAGACTCTCGGATTAATTCGCCCTTTCATTGATCAGGCGAGTTAATAAAAGCTTCCCGGTATGTGTACGAACCTGAATCAGTATTGATTGCAATAGGTGATGATAGTTCAAACTACGGGGAGTGGCTGATTCTGGTTGTTCA
The DNA here is from genome assembly GCA_964593315.1 of uncultured Granulosicoccaceae bacterium. Lineage (GTDB taxonomy): Bacteria > Pseudomonadota > Gammaproteobacteria > Granulosicoccales > Granulosicoccaceae. Next base: position 20,755 of record CAZQKJ010000004.1, on the reverse strand, counting down.
GCTCAGTATTTGAGCCCACGCAGAGTGGTTGTGAATTGATTCGAAATTTTCCACCTCAAGTTCATATGACTGAATATTGTCATTGGCATTGAGTGCGGTGGCCACGTCTCGAATCAAGTCTTCGACAAAACGCGGATTATCATAGGCGTGCTCGGTGACATACTTTTCATCGGCCCGTTTCAATTGGCTATAGAGCTGAGCTGAAGCTTGTTGCTCGGCACTTTTGATGATGTCTTCCCAGTATAGTTGCCGGCCTTTCAGCGGTTGCGCGTTGATTGATATTACTGATCGTTGACTGTGTGCGCCATACTTTGATATCTCCTTTGAACAAGGACACAGGGTAGTCACCGGTATATCGGTCTTGATGTGTGTTTGTGTTTCGCCATCAGGCAGGGTGTTTGTCTGTAGCGTGATGTTGTAATCAAGCATGCCTGCCTGGCCAGTAACGGGTGCGTGTTTTTCAATGAAGTAGGGAAACTCCATGGTGATAGTGCCGGCTTTACTTTCAAGGCGGCTTAGCATTTCAGTTTGCACTTCAATCATGTTGCCGCTTGAAATTTCAAACTGACGAAAGTCGTTTAGCAATTGTGTAAAACGGGACATGTGCGTCCCTTTCAAATCTTGTGGCAGATACACAGACAAGGCGAAACTCGCGACGGTGTGCTGCGCCGCAGTTTTATCTTTCACGATAACCGGGCTGCGGATCGACTTTATACCAACGCGGGTAATCTCGAGTTGGCGAGAGTCCTTGTAACCCTGAACGTCTGGCATGGCAGCGTTCGAACCGTTTGTATCAGTCATAAGTTATCGCGGAAGTTAAGGGTGGCCGTGTGGCTTTGCCGGTGCAACAGCCAATAAAATTTGATCGGGTGAATTACTGAGTGCTGGTGATTTAATCGCCAACTGCTGCCAGGTGCTCGTCTTTCATGAAGCGTTCTATTTGCTGAAGGATGCCTGCTTCATCAAGCTGGCATTGTGCCAGTAACTCATTGCGTTCGCCGTGTTCATCGTAACAGTTGGGTAAACCCAGGTTTAAAACACGATTACGTTCGGAGTGCTTCTTGTGGATTGCAGTGAGTTTGTGCAGGCATTCATTGATGGCACTGCCAGCGCCACCTGCTATCGTATTTTCTTCTATTGTCACTAGCATCTCGTGCGTCTCGGTAATACTTTTTATCATCGATTCATCCAGTGGTACGACAAACCGCATGTTGACTACGGTCGCTCCAATCTTTTTTGCAACATTGATCGCAGGCTGCACCATGCTACCGAATGCGAGCAGTGCCACTGTACCTCCACGGTGTACGATCTCGGCTTTGCCCCAGGGTAGTTCGGTCATTGTTTCTTCAATTGCTGTACCTGGGCCTGTACCACGTGGGTAGCGTATTGCGACCGGGCCTTTGTGCTTAAGGCCTGTGTAGAGCATCTGTCGGCATTCGTTTTCGTCGGCGGGGGCCATAACTGCCATGTTCGGCAGACACCGTAAAAATGAATAGTCGTAACTGCCTGCGTGGGTGGGGCCATCTGGCCCTACCAGTCCGGCACGGTCTACCGCAAACAGTACATCGAGATTTTGTACGGCAACATCGTGTACCACCTGATCATAGGCGCGTTGCATAAACGTAGAATAGATTGCGACTACCGGCTTCATGCCTTCGCAAGCCATTCCGGCTGCAAGTGTCACTGCATGTTGTTCTGCGATGCCAACATCAAAGTAGCGTTCCGGAAATCGTTGTTCAAACTCTACCAGCCCGGAACCTTCACGCATGGCGGGTGTGATGCCGATAACTGTGTCGTCAATTTCTGCCATGTCGCACAGCCACTTGCCAAACACTTCTGTGTAGGTCGGGCCGCCGCTTTTTTTACCACTGGCAATTTTTTTTCCAGTCGCAGGGTCAAAGGGTGTCACAGCGTGTAGTGCCAGTGCGTCTTCTTCTGCGTATTTATAGCCTTTACCCTTTTGCGTTACAGCATGCAGCAATATCGGGCCTTGTATTGCCTGAAGATTATTCAGTACTTTGACGAGGGTGGGCAGGTCATGACCATCCACCGGGCCAAAATATTGAAAGCCCAGTTCTTCAAACATTGTCGCGGGCACTACCATGCCTTTCATGTGTTCTTCTGTGCGTTTGGCAAATTCCATCACTGGTGGAAAATGACGAAGGAGTTTCTTGCCGCCCTCACGGGCTCCGGTATAAGTGCGACCAGAGAGAATTCTGATCAGGTATTTATTCAGAGCGCCCACATTGGGTGAGATAGACATATCGTTGTCATTTAAAATGACCAGCAAATTGGCTTTTTGATCGCCTGCATTATTCAGTGCTTCGAATGCCATACCGGCGGTCATTGCACCGTCACCTATAACCGCTACGACTTTTCTATCTTCGCCTTTAAGATTGGCGCTGATGGCCATGCCGAGGGCAGCACTGATTGATGTGCTTGAGTGGCCGACGCCGAAGGTGTCGTACTCGCTTTCACTGCGCTTTGGGAAGCCAGCCAGACCACCGTGCTTGCGCATGGTGTGCATCCGATCACGTCGATCGGTGAGTATTTTGTGCGGGTAGGTCTGATGTCCTACGTCCCAGACGATACGATCATGCGGTGTGTTGAAAACGTGATGCAAGGCAACAGTCAGCTCAACGGTGCCCAGACTTGCGCCCAGGTGACCGCCAGTACGGGCCACGGAGTTCACCAGATAGGTACGCAGTTCTGCGGCGAGCTCAACCAGTTCCTCGGTTGATAACTCGTTTGTGTCCGCGGGCCGCTGAATATTACCTAGCAGGCGGTATTCGTTTTCTTTCAGCATTAAACTCAACTGGTTATGTAACCCGGAGCAAGTGTCCGACTGCACCGGGCGGTTACCACACTTAAATTATACAGTCGCTTAAATTGTATAGGGCAGGTTCATCTTTGATCTGCAGATGCTTATACCATCTAATGCGAGCGGCTGACGATATAGCTTGCCAGATCGCGCAGTTCGTCAAATTCTGACCCGTAGCTCTCGAGCGCTGCCAGTGCTCGGTCACGTTGCAGGTCAGCATGTATGCGAGCCCCGTCGAGGCCCATTATCGACGGAAAAGTGGGTTTGTTCAAAGCGATATCCGCCCCCTGGGGCTTTCCGAGTGTTTCTGTGTCGCTCACAACATCGAGAATATCGTCGACAATCTGAAAAGAGAGCCCGACCGCATCGCCGTAGGTGCGCAAATTGGCAAGAATTCCCGGGTCTCGAACTTCGGCACAGGTCGCGCCAAGGATGACGCTTGCGCTAATCAGTGCCCCTGTTTTACAGCGGTGCATACCCTCGAGTTCTTCGAGCTTTAGCGACTGTCCGACCGACTCCAGGTCAATAGCCTGGCCTGCCGCCATGCCGTCAACACCGCTCGCATGTCCGAGTTCTTCAATCATTCGAATAATAGTGCTGGCGTCGAGTTTGTTTTTCAAGGAGATGGCAAGGGTGGTGAACGCCAGTGCTTGTAATGCATCACCGGCAAGAATCGCTGTGGCTTCGCCAAACTTGATATGGCAGGTCGGATTGCCGCGGCGCAGATCATCATCGTCCATGGATGGCAGGTCGTCATGCACCAGTGAATAAGCGTGCATGAATTCTATGGCGCAGGCGGGTACATCGAGTATCGCAGGGTCGGCACTGAAGGCCTTGCCCGTTGCATACACTAAAACCGGTCTTACGCGCTTGCCACCGTTGAGTGTTGCATAGTGCATAGCAGCTTCAAGCATGGTGCCGGTTTGATCGGGTGCAGGTAAGTGCCGCTGTATAGCCTCGTCTACCCGGGTCCGGTAGCCATCGAGCATATCGATGATGGGTGCTGTCACTTTTCGAAATCCTCAAGCTGGCCGTCTGTTTTATCGGCCATAAGAATTTTGATTTTTTTTTCTGCATCAGTCAGTGACTGCTGGCAGAATTTACTGAGCTTCATACCGCGTTCAAACTGCACCAGCGACTCTTCAAGTGATTGTTCACCGCTCTCCAGGTTTTCTATCAGTGTTTCAAGCTCACTGAGAGCATCCTCAAACTTAGTGCTTTTGGGTATGCTTGCAGATTTTTTAGTCATTGCCATGGCTCTCGTTGTTATGCCTTAAGCAGGTGATGTTTACAGGTGGTCAAGCGCATCGGTCAATCTTTTAACAGCAATGACTTCGAGGCCTTTTATGGTGGATCTGGGTTTGTTGGCATGCGGCACTATAGCTTGTGTAATGCCGTGTTTTTGCGCTTCGACCAATCTCTCCTGGCCATTGGTAACCGGTCTGACTTCACCAGACAGACCGATCTCACCGAATACGGCGAGCTTGTTATCCAGGGTGATATCTCTAAACGATGAAACAGCCGCCAACAGGACCGGCAGGTCGGCGGCGGTCTCCGAGATTCTAACCCCGCCGACGATATTTATGAATACGTCTTGATCGTGCATGGTAACACCGGCGTGGCGTTGTAGAACAGCCAGCAACATATTCAGGCGATTCTGTTCCAGCCCGAGTGTGACGCGTCTGGGGTAGCTTCCGTGGCTGCCGGTAACCAATGCCTGCGCCTCTACCAGCAAGGGGCGTGAGCCTTCACGGGTAACCATAATGACTGAACCGGCAACCGGCTCATCGTGGCGTGACAAAAACAATGCGGATGGATTCTTCACACCTTTGAGGCCGGTTTCTTCCATCACGAATACACCCAGTTCGTTGACCGCGCCAAAGCGATTTTTTATGGCCCGAATGACTCGGTAGCGGCTGTTCGTATCACCCTCAAAATACAATACTGTATCTACCATGTGTTCCAGTACGCGCGGGCCCGCCAGTGCTCCTTCTTTAGTGACGTGGCCGACCACAAACATGGCAATGTTGGTTTGCTTGGCAAAGCGCACCAGATGTGCGGCAGACTCACGCACCTGCGCAACAGATCCGGGCGCTGATTGCAGAGCATCGGTGTAGACCGTCTGAATTGAATCGATCACCATAATCTGCGGCTTGTCGTTTTGCGCGTGCGCGGTGATGGTCTCGACACTGGTTTCTGTCAGTAATCGCAGGTTCTTTGCCGGCAACCCAAGCCGTCGGGCACGCAGTGTCACTTGTTGCAGTGATTCTTCGCCAGTGACATACAAACTCGGATACTCTGCTGAGATTGCCGCCAGGCATTGCAGCAACAAGGTTGATTTACCGATTCCCGGGTCGCCGCCTATCAGGGTTACCGAACCTGGAACCAGCCCGCCGCCGAGCGCACGGTCGAGCTCGCTCAGGCCACTACTGAGTCTGGGTTCTTCTTCAAGGCTGACGTTTTCTATTGATGTGATCACCGATTTACCGGCATAGCCATCAAAGCGCGGAGAATTTTTTGAACTTACCGGCTTTGCGAGTGACTCCTCAAGAGTGTTCCACTCGCCACAGTCTGCGCATTGTCCGCTCCATTTGGGTGACATGGCGCCGCATGCACGGCAGCTATAGCTGATTTTTTGTTTGGCCATGTAGCGCCTGCATGAGGCTTGTGTGTAGGTAATTGCGCTATTGTACCCGTGTGTCGCGTCAAACGCTGTGAAACTACCATTCGCGACACACCAATTAATGAACTTGGCAGTCATCCTGGAGCGCTGTAATTTTGAACGCGATTAATCTGACCGAAAAACTGGGCCTTTTTTCAGAACACTGGGCACCCAAAGTGGTCACAGACTTTAACGGTCACGATGTAATGGTAGTGAAAGTGCAGGGAGAGTTTAACTGGCACTCGCACGCTGATACCGATGACTTGTTTCTGGTGTTGTCCGGTCACCTGGTGATTCAGCTGCGTGATGGCGATGTTCACCTTGGACCCGGTGAATTATATGTCGTGCCAAAGGGTGTCGAGCATTGCCCGTATGCGGAGGCGGAAACTCATCTGTTGATTATCGAGCCCAAGGGCACACCGAATACCGGCGATGAATTAACCGCTGTCAAAAAGGACCGAATATGATTAGGCGCGTGGGATTTTTCGCATCCCGCTTGACACAACCCATGGCACATGGGATGCGGGAATTAAGAGTGTCCTTAACCTGGTGAGCAGACAGAACAAAGAACAATTCATAAGGTGCGGTATGCGTTGTAGTGTGGCGATACTAATACTTATGCTGTCCGCCTGTGCCAGCAATATGGTCTTGGGCAAGGTCTACGGTGGCTTTGGATCAAGGACGGCCAAACAGTTTAAATCCCACGCAAGGTTTAGCGCTCAGCAAATAGCAGAAATCGATAAGCTGGCTGATAGCTATCACAGCTGGCATCGCAGTACTCAGCTACCTTTGTATACTGCCTTGATGCGCCGCATAGTGGCAGATATCGACGTTGATTCTGATTTGTCCTTGCCGGTTGCCGAAGGCTGGTGGCAGTCAGTTCAGGGGTTTGCGGATCAAATGCGTGTTTGCAATCCGCTTAATGCTTCCGGGGAGTTGTTATTGGGTTTAACGGATAAGCAGGTTTTACAAGTAGCGGACAAACTTCGCGCTGATCTGTCTGAACGCGAAGCCGAGTATCTCTCTGAAAACGCAGAACAGCGCCTGGCAGAACGCATTAGCCGGATTACCAAATGGGGCAAACGTGCCGGAGCAAGTTTTAACCAACGGCAGAAAGAGCTGTTGCACCGAACGCTGGCAGAGCAAATCAGCCTGGGAGAACAGAGGTATCATTTGAGGCGAGTGTGGATTGAGGAATTTATATCCTTGTTGGTGCAGCGTACTCAACCAGACTTTAAAAGCAAAATCCGTCAGCATATCGATACGGTGTGGCAGCTAACAGCCAGTACTTATCCTGATCAGTGGCAGCACAATGAAAGACTATGGATCAGTTTCTTTCGTGACTACATCAATTTGCAAACTGATGATCAGCGCGAAAGATTCTCCTTGAAGCTACTGACCACTGCTGGCACGCTTGAAAAGCAGGCAGCGGTGAAGGTTGATGCTCAACCTGCTTGTTATCAGGGAGCTTATTAATTGAGGAAAAAGCTCGTGGCTTTCTATGAGTTCAGGGCTTCCCGCATTTTTGTTTCTGTGAGTTCAACATCACTGTTGTCACGCGCTTCGTAGTCATCCAGTGGAATGTCTATGCGTGCCATTTGCACAACATTGTTCTGCACCTCGGTGACTTCAATAGGTCTGCCATTAATAATAAAGCAGGCTCCGGTTTCCGGAATGTTTTGCAGGTGTTCCAGTACCAGCCCGTTGAGTGTTTTCGGGCCATCGGTGGGTAGATCCCAGCTTAATTCACGGTTGAGATCGCGCAGCGAGATACTGCCCTGAACGGAGTATGCACCATTGTGCATCATGGATATTTCTTCAAATCTTTCTTGTTGGGACGGATCTGCAGTGAATTCACCGACGATCTCTTCAAGTATGTCTTCAATGGTGATTAATCCCTGAATGTCACCGTATTCATCGACAACCAGTCCGATGCGTTTTTTTTCTTTTTGAAAGTTGAGTAGTTGTAGAGTGACCGGTGTGCCTTCAGGTATGAAGTACGCTTCCCGAACACTGCTCTCAAAGTACTCCTGGGTCAGCTCCTGTCCTTTTAAAAAATTGAGCATGCGGCGCAGGTAGACAAAACCTTCTACCTTATCCAGATCCTCTCTGAACACTGGTAATCGGCTGTGGCTTGCGTTACCGAGTTTGGCAACACTCTCACTCCATGGATCATCCAGGTCGACACCTTCTATGTCATGGCGCGGCACCATGATGTCATCCACGGATACTTTTTCAAGATCGAGTATGTTGATCAACAGACGCTGATGCCGTTCGGGAATCATGTCACCGGCTTCGTTAACGACGGTGCGCAACTCGTCGCTGTTGAGTCTGTCGTTGTTGTCGCGCTCAACCTGACTGACGCCGAAAACAGATAGCATCTTGTTAACAACCGTATTGATGACGTACACGATCGGCCAGGTTGCGGACAACAAGGGCGTGTATATGTGGGCTGCAAAGAAACCGAGCTTTTCCGGTCGCAAGGTCGCAAAGGTTTTTGGCAGTACCTCGGCAAAGATCAATATCGTCAGGGTAAGCACACCAGTGACGATGGCGAGACCCGCGTCACCAAAGGTCTTGAGGGCCAGTGCGGTGGCGATAGCCGATGCAAGGATGTTGACGAAATTATTGCCAAGCAGAATCAAGCCGATGAGTCTGTCGGGTTTTTCCAGCAGGGCGGCCGCTTTTATCGCCCCGTTGTGACCATTTTTAGCCAGATTCCGGAGCCGATAACGGTTCAGCGTCATCAAAGCCGTCTCAGAGCCTGAGAAAAATCCGGACAGCGCAATCAGAATAGCCAGTGTAATCAGCGCGATGCCGGTTGGAAAATCGTTCAATTAACGTGTAAATCCAAGCCGTAGAAGTAGGGATATAAGTATAGTCTGATCAATCTCGTGTCAAGAGAGCGTTGCCTAAGTACTCAGGCCAGCAGCAGCTCTTTGACAAATTTACTGCCGAAGTAGCCAAGCACCAGTGCAATGTAAGCGCCCAGTGTCATGTGCGCCGCTTTCTGTCCGCGCCAGCCGAATCGGAAATGACCCACCAGCAGAGTAGCAATCAGCAGCAGTGCCAGAATTGACAGAGCGGTTTTGTGTACCAGCCTCTGTGCGAATAAGTCGTCGAGAAAAACAAAGCCGGTGATGAGTGACAGAGACAGCAGGATAAAGCTGGCAATCAGCAGCTGCAGTAGCACTTGCTCCATCAGTGTCAGCGCTGGCAACGCTCGCAGGAATCCGCCGGGCCGGTGAGCGCGGAGTCTGCGATTCTGCATCGCTACCAGGATCGACTGTACTGCGGCCATGGTCAGCAGCGCATAGGCGATGACCGATATCAGCACGTGCCATTGCAATTGTGGCTCGACCTCCAGTGAGTACTGGCCGTGAAAAACCAGGGCCAGTGACAGTACGAATACATTGATCGGAAATACCACCAGCCCGAGGGTCAGTACCGGTCTGAAAATGCTGACAAACAGCAACAGCAGTGTGGTGAACCACGCTGTGATGGAGAGTGAATTAAAAAACGAGAAGTTCAGCTCACCGGCACGGTAGGCCTGATTGTGCAGAGTGACACCGTGCGCCACCGCGGCCAGCACCAGGATCAGGGTAACAATCAGTGCTGATTTACCCCCAATTCCCGCTTGTTCGCCATGCGGTGCTGCAGATCGCCACAACAGAATTGCCGCCAACAGGTACAGGACCAGCGCTGCTATTCCGGTAGCAAGATAACTTGTAGACATTAGATCCATGCGTTGATTCTACTTGGTCGTGGCGGTAATTGTTCACTGTTGATGAGATTGAATGATTTGGCAATCTTGTCGAGGCACATCTGACTTGCATGAATTATAATTGACCCAAGTTTAGGTTAGCCGGCGTGCTCTATACAGCGCCTGGTGATGACCGTTTGGGCCAACCCATCTGAGAAATCAGGGAACAACCATGTTTGAGAATTTAAGCGAAAGACTGGGCCGTACGGTCAAGAATCTGCGTGGTCAGGGGCGTCTGTCAGAGCAGAATATCAAAGATGCTTTGCGTGAAGTACGCATGGCATTGCTTGAGGCTGATGTGGCATTGCCCGTGGTCAAACAGTTTATTGCCTCAGTCCAAACCAAAGCGCTGGGTCAGGAAGTGCTGGGTAGCTTGTCACCGGGTCAGTCTCTGATCAAGGTCGTCAACGACGAGCTTGTGCAAATCATGGGTGCACAGTCTGAAAGTCTGGACCTGTCATCTCAGCCACCAGCGGTGGTGTTGATGGCGGGCCTGCAGGGCTCGGGTAAAACCACCACTACCGGTAAACTGGCGCTGCGCCTGAAAGACAAGGAAAAGCGCAAAGTAATGGTGGTGAGCTGTGACGTGTACCGTCCGGCGGCGATCAAACAGCTTCAAAAAGTCGCCGGTGATGTCGGCGTCGAGTTTTTTGAAAGTGAGCCGGATCAGGCACCGGTTGATATTGCTAACGCGGCACTTCAGGCGGCGAAGAAGCAATACATGGATGTGTTGATTGTAGATACGGCGGGCCGGCTGGCCGTCGATGAAGAAATGATGGCTGAGATCAAACAGCTCAATCAGGCCTTGTCACCGATTGAAACCTTGTTTGTAGTGGATAGTATGACCGGGCAGGATGCGGCGACTACCGCACAGGCATTCGGAGAAGCGTTACCACTGACCGGTGTCATTCTGACTAAAACTGATGGTGATGCACGGGGTGGTGCTGCGTTATCAGTGCGAGTGGTAACCGGTAAGCCGATCAAATTTATCGGTGCCGGTGAGAAGATGGCAGCACTTGAGGCCTTTCATCCTGAGCGAGTGGCATCGCGCATCCTTGGTATGGGTGACGTCGTCAGCCTGGTTGAGGAAGTGCATGAAAAGGTTGATCACGATAAAGCCGAAAAGCTTGCTCGCAAAATGCAGAAGGGCAAGAACTTCGACATGGTCGACCTGCGGGACCAAATGGAGCAGATGCAAAAGATGGGTGGTATGGCATCTCTGATGGATAAACTGCCCGGTGCCGCTGATTTGCCTGATTCGGTGAAAAATCAGGCCAATGACGGTGAAATACGACGCACGATTGCCATCATCAATTCAATGACGCCACAGGAACGAAAATTTCCGGCGGTGATAAAGGGTTCGCGCAAGAAGCGAATTGCCGCAGGGTCCGGCGTGCAGATTCAGGATGTTAACCGACTGCTAAAGCAACATCTTCAGATGAGTAAAATGATGAAGAAGATGGCCAAAGGTGGCATGAAGAAAATGATGCGCGGCATGAAAGGGCAAATGCCACCCGGTATGGGTTTTTAGTATTGGCGGACCAAACCTGCGCCGACGCCTTACTCAACAGAAATATGCCCTGAAAGCTTCAATTTTCGAAGATTTGTTGTATAGTTAGGGGTTTCCTCGAATCAGGAAGTTATCCACAGCCTGATTAAACCCGACAACCGTCGGAAATTACTGGATTTTTACTCAAAATGGTCACTATCCGACTGTCGCGCGGTGGCGCAAAGAAGAAGCCATTCTACACAATCGTGGTCACGGACAGCCGTAACCGGCGTGATGGTCGTTACCTCGAGCGTCTGGGTTTTTACAACCCGATGAGCGAAAACGAAACGGAAGAGTCGCTTCGGCTCGATCTTGATCGGCTTGACCACTGGGTGGGTCACGGTGCTCAGGTGTCACCCCGGGTGATGAAGCTGGTTAAGGGTCTTCGCGAGAAAGCTGCAGCGGCCTGAATGTAGACCGCGGCCCGGCCTTTGGCGGGGTTTATTGCTTTCGGTCCTGAAGCTTTCAATGATACTTCCGGGCGATGTTTCGAGATCAGGTGATGTTACTAGATGATTGTACTCGGCAAGATGTCCGCACCATTCGGTGTACGAGGCTGGAGTAAGGTTACCTCTTTCACTGATCCTCCAGAGAGTATTCTCAACTTCAGACAGTGGTCTCTTGTAAAGAACGGACAACAGCAGTCACTCGCGGTACTCGAGGGTAAGCCTCACGGCAAGTTTATCGTTGTAAAGTTTGAAGGTATTGATGATCGTGATGAGGCAGCACTGCTAACTCACGCCGAGATACAAGTGCAAAGGGAAGAATTACCCGATTCGGATGACGGGTATTACTGGGCTGACCTGATCGGTATGCAGGTGGTCACGAAAGACAATGTAGAGCTGGGGTTAGTTAAGAGCTTAATGGAAACCGGCGCCAACGATGTACTGGTAGTGAACGGAGACAGAGAGAGGCTGGTGCCCTGGATTAAAAACGATGTCATAGTCGACGTGGATCTTGAGAAGGGTTCAATCACCGTAGACTGGGATCCGGAATTTTAAGGCAGCGGTAGAAAGTGCAAAACTCAATCGCGGTAGTGACTTTGTTTCCTGCGCTGGTTGATGCGGTGGGTCAGCATGGAGTGACTGGCCGGGCAGTAGATAGACGTTTGTTGCAACTGGACTCGGTAAACCCGCGTGACTTTGCCGCAGACAAACACCAAACGGTCGATGACAGGCCTTATGGTGGCGGACCCGGGATGGTCATGACTGTGCAGCCGCTGCGCGATGCAATCGATCGCGGACGGCAGCTGACCTCGGAGTCAGCCACAGTGGTGTACTTGAGTCCGCAAGGTGAGCAACTGGATCAAATGCTGGTCGAGGAGCTTGCCGGAATTGAAAATTTAGTACTCGTTGCCGGACGTTATGAGGGCGTTGATGAGCGATTAATACACTCACAAGTTGATCGTGAAGTGTCTATCGGTGATTACGTTTTGAGCGGTGGCGAGCTGGCAGCGATGGTAGTCATCGATGCAATTGCAAGGCAGATACCCGGAGTGCTGGGGCATCAGGAATCAGCGGCTAATGACTCTTTTGCAGGGCATGGCTGGCTGGATTGCCCGCACTACACAAGGCCTGAGGAGTGCGACGGTGCTGCGGTTCCGGATGTCTTGCTCAGCGGGGATCACGCCGCTATTGCACGTTGGCGTCGGATGCAGTCACTGGGTAGGACCTGGCAGCGTCGCCGGTCACTGATAGATGTTGATGCTCTCAGTACCGATGACAAAAAACTGCTGGAGATGTATTTGCAGCAACTAGATAAACCGGATGCACGCCGGGATTGAGGCAGTTCTCCGAACTGCCATCAATGGCTTGCACTAATAACAACTAACACCACACGTAATTGGAGTGGACGATGAGCAATGTAATCGACGCGATAAACGCGGAGCAGATGCAAAAAGAAGTACCTGAATTTGGCCCAGGCGATACCGTCAATGTGCAGGTACGCGTCAAGGAAGGTGAGCGTGAGCGATTACAGGCTTTTGAAGGTGTAGTTATCGCACGCCGCAACCGTGGCCTTAACTCAGCTTTTACGGTTCGCAAAATTTCTCATGGTGAAGGTGTTGAGCGTGTGTTTCAAACCTACAGTCCGCTGGTCGCGAGTGTAGAAGTAAAGCGCCGTGGCGATGTGCGCCGCTCCAAGCTTTACTATCTGCGCGGTCTGACCGGCAAAGCGGCACGAATTAAAGAAAAGCTCTAGGGCTTTCTTTGGCTCGGCCCTGTAGTTCTACGATCTATTCATCGGGTGGCTTGTAGAGCCGCTTTGATACGCTCCAAGCTGCCACATGGCAGCTTGTTCGTTTAAAACTGACTCTGATGGATTTGTTGTCGCAGTAAATCATTACACTGCAACACGCATCAGTTGCTTGCACCTCTGTTGGCATCATCGCGCTTGAAAAGCCGGTGACAATCCGCAATTTAACTTAAACAATCACGATCTGGCCTTTGCGGGAGTTCCCATGACCACTCAATCTACCTCTGAAACCATGGAATTTCAGGCGGAAGTGAATCAGCTCATGAAGCTGATGATTCACTCGCTGTATTCCAACAAGGAGATTTTCCTTCGCGAGCTTATATCCAATGCATCTGACGCTTGCGATAAGCTGCGCTTTGAGGCGGTTGCCAATGACGCTTTAAATGAGGGCGATACCGAACTCGCGATCACGATAGAGTTTGATGCAGAGGCACACACCATAACCATCTCTGATAATGGTATTGGTATGAACCGCGATGATGTGATTGCCAATATAGGCACAATTGCCAAGTCTGGAACCAAGCAGTTCCTCGATTCACTCACCGGTGATCAAAAAGAAGACTCCAAATTAATCGGTCAGTTTGGTGTTGGTTTTTACTCAGCGTTTGTGGTCGCTGACAAAGTCAGTTTAATCACTCGCAAGGCCGGTGATGCGGCGACTGAAGGCTGGCGCTGGGAGAGCGAAGCTACTGGCAGTTATCAGCTTGAGCCTGCAGAACGTGCGACCAAAGGCACATCCGTTACCCTGCACCTGCGTGAAGACTCACAAGAGTTTGCCGACAACTGGCGCTTGCGTGGCATTATTAAGAAGTACTCGGATCACATTACGTTTCCGATCAAAATGCTTGAGGTGTTGCCCCCTCCTTCTGAAGACGAAGAAGAGGCCGCAAAGGAAAAGAAAGAGCCGGAATTTGAGAAGGTTAATGATGCCTCAGCGCTTTGGACGCGATCCCGGAACGATATCACCGAAGATGAATACAAAGCGTTCTATAAGCAGGTCAGTAACGACTGGGAAGATCCGCTGGCCTGGTCACACAACCACGTAGAAGGCAAGTTTGAATACACGTCACTGTTGTACATTCCAACGCGTGCACCGTTTGATCTATACGATCATCAACAACAGCACGGAATAAAACTCTATGCACAGCGTGTCTTCATTATGGATGAAGTCGAAAAGCTGATGCCGCGTTACCTTAGATTTGTTCGTGGTTTAGTGGATTCCAGTGACCTGCCGCTGAATGTGTCTCGAGAAATTCTTCAAAGCAATAAAGTAGTAGAAAGTATCCGTGGTGCATCGGTTAAGAAAGTACTGTCAATGCTGGAAGGGATGGCTAAAAACGAACCTGACGACTACAAAGAATTCTGGAGTCAGTTCGGTGCCTGTTTGAAAGAAGCGCCGGGTGAAGATTTCGCCAATAAAGAAAAAGTGGCTGCTCTGTATCGCTTTGCTTCAACGCATGTTGGCACTGATGAACAGAGTGTGAGTCTGGGTGACTACATCTCTCGTATGAAGCCTGGTCAGGAGAAAATCTACTACATCACAGCTGATAATTATTCTGCTGGTAAAAATAGTCCGCACCTTGAAATCTTTGCGAAGAAAGATGTTGAAGTGCTGATCATGTACGATCGCGTCGATGAGTGGATGATGGGTTATCTGAACGAATTTGACGGTAAGTCGCTAAGCTCGGTTGCCAAGGGTGATCTGGACCTCGGTGAGATCAGCGACAAGGAAGAAAAAGCAGCGCAGGAAACGGTTGAGAAAGAATCGGAAAAGCTGGTTGAGCGCTTGAAGGAAAACCTGAAGGAAAAAGTGGCTGATGTGAAGGTCTCGCATCGATTGACCAGCTCGCCCGCCTGCGTAGTATTGGGTGAGCAGGAAATGGCAATGCACATGCAGCAACTGATGAAGCAGGCCGGCCATGACATACCCGATAACAAACCCACTCTGGAGATTAATCCGGAGCACCCGATCCTCAAGAAAATGGACGGTGAGTCGGATGAGGACCGGTTTGGTGACTGGAGCATGTTGCTGCTGGATCAGGCAGTTCTCGCAGAGGGCGGCCAGCTGGAAGATGCGGCGGGTTTTGTCAGTCGTATGAATGACTTGATCATGGAATTGTCGGCCTGATCGGGCTGCAGCCAGAGGGCAGGAACGGCAGGATCAGTGCAGGTTAAGAGTAAATGCTGTGTGGCGTTGCAGGTTGCGACGCTGTCAGTCAGTGAAAACCGACTATTATTAGCGCTTTGAGCTAAGTAAACTGACGGTTTGAGCAGTGCCGGTATGGCACACGCGAAAAGTTTCGAAAATCAGAATTTTGACGGCAATTAATGCAATGAAATCAAAGCCAGTATCAAACGTACTCAAGGCAGGTCTGCTTGCCTCACTTTTAGCCACGGCGGCATCATGGGGAGTGGCTTTTGCTGCGGATCCGGAAGCGGGTCGAATCAAGGCCAACACCTGCCTCGGTTGTCATGGATCGGCGGGTTATCAGAATGTTTATCCAACCTATCATGTGCCCAAGATAGGAGGGCAGCATGCGGCCTACCTGGAGTCTGCGCTTAAAGCCTATCGTGACAAGCAGCGATCACATGCCACGATGCACGCAAACGCATCGTTACTCAGTGATGAAGATATCGCTGACATAGCGGCCTACCTGTCTACACTAAAATAACGGAGCCGTGATGAATAATTTCAAGTTACTTAAAAGTGTTCTCGTCGCAGCACCCTTGTGTTTTGTTGCCAGTGTAGCTGTCGCCGGTGGTGATGCGGCAAACGGTGAGGTTCTCGCAGAGACTTGCTCAGGATGTCATGCTATTGATGGCAATAGCACAATTGAAGCTAACCCCAAGCTCGCGGGCCAATATGAAAGCTACCTGATTCGAGCCCTGAGTGAATACAAATCCGGTGCTCGCGAAAATGCCATTATGGCGGGATTTGCTGCAGGCCTAAGTGAACAGGATATCCGGGATCTGGCTGCGTGGTTTTCTAGCCAGGATTCTTCATTGTACGTGCTGGATAAATAGAGCGGATTTTTTGCACCGGGCAACTGGCAGCAGTGCCCTGAGTTCGCGGTTACTGAATTCGCGGTTACCAGATTGGACCGTAGATGGCGCCATGCTTTGTGGCGCGCTTTATACCTGTAGTTTCGTTACAGAGTCTGCCATTAGAAGTTTGTAGGGCATTACTCACGAGTCATCCGGACTTATACAGCGTCTATGCGAGGCCCATGCAGGACCTGTACCGGGCATGAGTTGGTCGCGCTATCGCCAGATGTTCAATACCATTTCTCAAGAGGGTGAGTAAGGCGTTTTATCATTCAGATGCGGCGCCGCCATCGGATCCGTTATTTGTAAGTGATAGCCAATGGATTGTAAGTTGTCGATGACTTTACGTGGATTTTCGGTGGCAAGCCTGCGGTCTTCAGTCAGGGCAAAATTAAGCGCGAATTCTAGCTTGCCCAACGCCTCTTTGAGCGCTGCAGGTACCTGGTCGAAGTTATCTTCTTCCAGCACGTACAGGTAGTAGCCGTTTTTCACCAGGCTTCGATAGACATAAACATTCATTTGAGTTTCCTATGGTCTGCTGTGCGCCTGAATGCAGCTTATATCGGGCGATAGTGGCTGAATCTTTTGCCTCTGAGTTTACCTTTCTTCACGGGTGCAAGTCTTTGTATACCGCTCGAGTGTGTAGAGTGGCAGTCATTGGAGCATCACTTCCCGTTCAGTGATTGGCTGTAATTCTGATCGCAACTTTTAAGTAATCCAGTTTTAGCGAATGTGATTCGTAATGTCAGAACCAGAAAAGATCCGGCTCGACAAATGGCTTTGGGCCACTCGTTTTTTTAAATCTCGTGGGCTCGCGACCGAGGCGGTTGGCGGCGGCAAGGTGCACGTAGACGGTGACAGAGTCAAGCCTGCCCGGCAGATATCAGTGGGGCAGCAGCTTGAGATTCAGAAAGGACCCTATCGTTTTGATGTGACCATAGAAAAGCTGATATCCAGACGGGTGTCGGCCACCGAAGCGAGCTCAGCTTTTACCGAGACACAGGAGAGTATCGACAGACGTCGGACCCTCCAGGCTACTCGGCGGGATGAGCGCCAGTTTGCTCAGTCAGAGCGACAGGCCGGGCGCCCCAACAAACGCGAGCGGCGGCAGCTGCATCGGTTCAGAGGGCGCAACAATGATGCAGGAAGCGCTGAATAAAGTCGTGCCAGCTACTAAGCCGGGCCCGGGTGTGCCCCGAGCCGGTGGCACCCCGGTCGTGTTTCTGTGTCGCGGATTTCATCAATTAGGATGACAATATTTTGTGAGCCCGGCAGAAATCACCTACTATTGTGGTGTCACCGATTCAGTGGAGCGAAATGCGGTCCGGGATTCGGATTGCGAACGGAAATATAATGAGAAAAATCACGGCGATAATCAAACCTTTCAAGCTTGAGGATGTGCGCGAGGAGCTCTCCAAGGTTGAGGTAAAAGGTATTACTGTCACTGAAGTCAAAGGCTTCGGACGTCAGAAAGGTCACACTGAGCTCTACCGTGGCGCGGAGTACGTCATCGATTTTCTGCCCAAAGTAAAACTAGAGGCAGTGGTCAGTGATGATCGAGTCGAAGAGTGTGTCGAGGCGATAGCCAGGGCTGCCCGCACTGGTAAAATCGGTGATGGAAAAATTTTTATAGAGCCTGTCGAGCGGGTCATCCGGATTCGTACTGGCGAAGAAAATGATCAGGCGCTTTAAATTGCCTTTGATGTCGTGCTGATCGGGTTATATGCAGCCAACTACTCTATCGCGTAATGAGCATAACGTTACGCGAAAAAACATCAGCAAAAATGCACTGAAGGTATTGTATCGTCTCAATGAGGCCGGGTATGGCAGTTACCTGGTCGGTGGCGGAGTACGCGATCTTTTTCTTGGCAAGATTCCGAAAGATTTTGATATAGCCACCAATGCCAGTCCTGATGAAGTCAAAGCGCTGTTTAAAAATTGTCGTTTAATCGGGCGGCGTTTTCGGCTTGCGCATGTGGTGTTTGGCCGCGACATCATCGAGGTGGCCACGTTTCGTGCTTCACACAGTGATGGTGATGGTGGTGCCACGGGTGACAGTGGCCGTATCGTGCGCGATAACGTTTTTGGCGGAACTCTGGCAGATGATGCTGAGCGCCGTGACTTCACAGTCAATGCGCTTTACTACAATATTGATGATTTCACTGTGGTGGATTTCTTTGAGGGTGTAGAAGACCTTGAAGAAAGAAAACTCACGTTTATCGGTGACGCCTGTGAACGGGTCATTGAAGATCCAGTCAGGGCCTTGCGTGCAGTGCGGTTTGCAGCAAAGTTAGGCCTGCAAATGGATGATGAGTGCGTTGATGCGATAAAACAGCACAATCATTTGTTGTCTGAAATTCCACCAGCACGTCTGTTTGAGGAAGTATTAAAGCTGCTGCAGTCGGGCCATGGCCTGGCGAGCTTTGAGCTCTTGCAGCAGCACGATCTATTAAAGTACTTATTTCCGTTGGCTGATGAACGCCTTAAGAGCGGTGACGACTATGCAGAACAATTAATCCGTCGAGGTCTGACTAACACCGACAAACGTATCGCTGAAGAACTGCCCGTCACACCTGCTTTTATTTATGCTGTCTTTCTGTGGCCTGATGTCAGAGAAGCTGCCGAAGCATCGGAGCTTGATGGAGCCGACCCTGTGCCGGCTATTCATATAGCGTCTGACTATGTGCTCCCTCAGCAACTTGAAGCGACGTCCCTGCCCAAGAGATATTCGGTGCCCATGAAAGAGATTTGGTTACTGCAACCACGTCTCAGGAATACCCGCGGCCAGCGTGCGAAAAGACTACTGTCCAATCCGCGCTTCAGGGCGGCATACGATTTCCTCTGTCTGAGAAATGACAATGGTGAAGACCTGGAGAAGCTGTGTAATAGCTGGACATCGATTCAAAAATCACCGGAAGCGCAGGCTCTGCTGCTTGAAGCACGCAATAGTGCCAGCCGCAGGCGCACGCGTGGTGGCGACCGGCCATTCAAAAAGAAGCATCGAAAAAAACCGCAGGCCTAGCCCGCATTATTCACAAGGCGACGAACAAAAAGTCTATGGTTAAAGTTCCAGGCTCACATTTAAGCCCGATTGCGAAATTAACAGAGTGCCTATTCGCCGCCAGAAGAAAATCTCGCGTCACATCTCAGCCGATCGCCCTCGGCACCTGGCTTGCCGCGCTTCTCGGGCGATCAGCTGACCTGTTTAGCGAGATTTCCTCTGGACAATGAATCCTCATGAATAATGCGGCCCGGGAGTCTGTGCGTCCGCAAGCTTGGGCTTCTGTCGAGCAGGCTCCTGACGGGCTTTTTAGTGTTGCCCTTGAGGCCTCCTAAAGTCAGTGATGACATTGGCACCGAAACTCTTTCCATCATCAGCTTTGACCTTGACTGTGAACAATTCAGACGACTGCCAGGTATGTGGATGGGCACTGGTTAATCAGGTTAAAATTAGCCCGGGTCTGGCAGGGTAATCCTGGCTTATCGGTACTTCATTGAGCGAAGGGAGAAAACGTTTGGATAATCAGTTGCGTTATGTTGCTGTCGAGGGGCCGCTCGGGGTTGGTAAAACGACACTCGCCACCAGACTCGCGCGCTCGCTACAGGCTGAACTGATACTCGAGAAGCCTGCGGAAAATCCTTTTCTGGACGATTTTTACCGGCATCCTGAGCGCTCTGCACTGCCGGTACAACTACATTTCCTGATGACCAGGCGTGCGGCACTTCAGGGGCTGGCAGCGCAAGTGTCAGAGAGTTCCTGCTGGGTTTCGGACTTTCTTTTTTTGAAGGATCGTTTGTTTGCGGGACTGACGCTCGATCAACGCCAGTTAGAGCTGTATCACAAAATATCCCGTGAGATGGAGTTCGATCTGCTGGTGCCGGACCTGGTGGTATACCTGCAAGCGCCACTTGATGTATTGTACGAGCGTATTGAAGATCGGGCGGTGCCGTCTGAACAGTCTATAGCGAGCAGTTATGTCGCCCGTTTGCAAAAGGCATACACCGAGTTGTTCCACAATTATAATGAAACACCGCTTTTGATTGTTAACGCGGCGGACATCGATTTTGCCCGAAATGATCAAGACTACGAGCGTCTGCTTCGCCAGATTAAAACTGTGCAGGCCGGTCGCCACTATTTTAATCCGAGTACTGAAGTAGCCTAGTGCCGCATCGCGAGCGCGGCGGCACTGAGACATTTCCAGGAGATAAACCCTTTGGCCGATAACCAGATACTTCGAATCGGGATGCTTGAAGACGATGAGGACCAGGCAAACCGTGCCAGCGGCTGGATTACCGAGCGTGGGCATCAATGCGAGGTTTTTCACATGCCCGAGGAGTTCCAGCGTGCCTTTAGAAAGACCAGCTACGATGTCATAACACTCGACTGGAACCTGCCGGATGCTACCGGGCTTGAAATCCTGAAGTGGATCAGACAAAGCCTGGTGAGTGATGTGCCAGTGATTTTTATCACGGCCCGTCAGGGCGAGTCCGATATTGTTGCAGCACTTGAGGCGGGCGCTGATGATTATCTGGTGAAACCGGTAAGGCAATTTGAGCTACTGGCGAGAATTGGTGCACTTGCAAGGCGTGCTCAGCCCGAGACCGAAGTCCTCGAGTACGATCCTTATACTTTTGATACCAGTAATCGACAGATTACGGTTG
>CAZQKJ010000003.1:0-32524 GCA_964593315.1 uncultured Granulosicoccaceae bacterium | reverse complement strand
CCACTTTGGTATGCGGTGATATGCTGGCTGAAATAGCGCGCGAGCTTGAACTGGGGAGGTGGGTGAAAGAATTTG
This sequence comes from uncultured Granulosicoccaceae bacterium, assembly GCA_964593315.1. Taxonomy (GTDB): domain Bacteria; phylum Pseudomonadota; class Gammaproteobacteria; order Granulosicoccales; family Granulosicoccaceae. The sequence goes on along the minus strand of CAZQKJ010000003.1, from coordinate 32,449 downwards.
GCAACTCGAGCGTGATTTCAACATGAAAGCGGGTATCACCGGCGCCGACGATACCTTGCCTGATCGCCTGTTGAAAGATGCAGCCAAAACAGGTCCTGCAGCGGGTAAGGTGTGCGAGCTTGGTAATATGTTGCCCGAGTACTATCAGTTACGCGGTTGGACTGCTGACGGTAGTCTGACTGATGAGACTCGAAGCAAGTTCGGATTGCCCGCATAAGACCGATGCAGGTGTCTGTATTTGCTGAAGGCGATTCATACCTTTTGTAAATGGAAAAAGCGGTGGTGACTACCGCCGCTTTTTTTTAAAGGACCACACTGTTCTCGGCATCTATGCTTGCAGTCTGTGTGGTGGTTATCAAATCTTTGAGTGGGTCAATTCGCGGCACTCAATATCCCGTGATGCTATTTAGGAGACGCAAATGATCTATGTTGTTGTAGGTTCCGGACCCGCAGGTGTGGTTGCCACCGAGCAGCTGAGAAAACTGGATCCGCTGGCGAACATCACTTTGATAGGTGCTGAGCCTGAACCGCCCTATTCACGAATGGCGATTCCCTATTATCTGACGGATAAAATTGCAGAGAGCGGAACCTATCTTCGTAAGAATGCACAACACTTTGAGAGATTGAATATCAATGTGGTACAGCAGCGCGCGACATCCATAGATACTGAATTTAACCGCTTGATCACCGATGATGGTCGGGTTCGACGCTATGACAAACTACTGCTTGCGACCGGCGCAAGTCCGGTGGTGCCGCCGGTACCTGGTATTGACTCACCAGGTGTACACAATTGCTGGACACTCGAGGATGCCAGAGAAATAGTCAAACTTGCCAAGCCTGGCGCCAGCGTAGTGTTGATGGGAGCAGGTTTTATCGGTTGCATTATTCTGGAGTCACTCGCCCTACGGGATGTCAATCTTACGGTGGTTGAAATGGAAAACCGTATGGTGCCGAGAATGATGAATGAGGTATCCGGCAACATGATTAAAAGCTGGTGTGAACAAAAAGGTGTTTCCGTACATACCTCTACACGTGCCGAATCCATCGAACAAATCGGTGCTGGAAAACTGCGTGTCAGTCTCAGCAGCGGTACATCAGTTGATGCGGATCTGGTGATTAGTGCTACTGGCGTAGCGCCAAATTTGGGCTTTGTTGCAGAAAGTGGTTTGCAGACAGATCAGGGTATTGTGGTTAATGACTATCTGCAAACCAGTGACGTTGATATCTATGCCGCCGGGGATGTATGTCAGGGTAAAGACTTTAATACGGGTGAATACTCGGTACAGGCAATTCAGCCCACCGCCGTTGAACATGCCAAGGTAGCTGCAACTAATATGGTTCGTGGCCATCGCACTGCACATAATGGCAACGTCAATATGAATGTATTGGATACCATTGGTCTTGTGTCTGCATCTTTTGGCATGTGGATGGGCGTGCCTGGAGGTGATTCCACCGAACTGGTAAATGAGAAAGAGCACAAATATCTGAACCTGCAGTTTCAGGATGATGTACTCGTTGGAGCCAGCAGTTTAGGTTTAACTCAGCACGTTGGTGTATTGCGCGGGCTTATTCAGTCGCAAACAAAACTGGGACCTTGGAAAGACAGGCTGATAAAAGACCCCATGAGACTGATGGAGGCATATCTTGCTTGCTCTCAATCGCAAGTGAGCGCTGCTTGATAGATTTGCAGGCGTTAAAAAGGATACTAGAAGCTCCACGCTGTTCGGTGCTTTACAACACCAATCACTGCGGGTGTTGTTTAGAAGCTACAGGTCAAAGTATATGAAAATAACCTTTAAGTTATATGCCACGTTGCAGAACAAATTGCCTGCTGCTGCTGTCAATAACGCCATAGAGATAGACGTCGCCTCTGATATCACCTTGCACCAGGTAATTGATCGGTTCGCGGTGCCACATGAAAGTGCTCACCTTGTTTTAGTGAACGGTAAGTACTTTGATCACGATGGCCGGGATCAGGCGGGTGTACTCAAGGAGGGTGATGTAGTGGCCGTTTGGCCGCCTGTGGCAGGTGGTTAGAACAGTTTGTTTTCCACTTAAGGTTAACTATGCAAGATAGATTTAGTCGTGAAATGGGTTATACCCGGGAGGAATTTTTCAGATTGTTGCCCTCCGCCCTTAACGGTAGAAGTTTTGAAGAAGATGAATCGGGTGTAACTGTGGATGCGGCACCGGGTAGTGTCCGGATAGATGTTGGTGAACAACAGGCCAGATCTATCGCATCGATTACTCTGCCCTATGTGCCAGTTGACTTTGCTTTTGAGAACTTTAGCGTTGAGGAGCGGGTGGAATTTATGCGGTATTTTGATTTACGCTATCAGCGTGGCGGCGGCTAGTGCGCTTTAGTGCTGGCGAAATCAGCGCGACTCTACCTGACAATGCCATACAGATAACATAAACCTACTGGCGGCAGTGGCACACTGAGAACTCAGAAGTTTTAATGATTGATTAACCGGCTGATTTATCCTGGCGATGGACAAACAAACACAAGAAGCGATAACGGATGGACTTAATCGTCCGATACACGATCTGCGTGTGTCTGTCACTGATCGTTGTAACTTTCGTTGTGTCTACTGCATGCCGAAGGAAAAGTTCGGTAAAGGCTATCAGTTTTTAAACAAGCAACAGCTTCTCTCATTTGAAGAGATCACACGGATAGTGCAGGCTTTTGCAGATCTTGGTGTCCGTAAAATACGCCTTACTGGCGGTGAACCGCTGGTGCGCAGCGAGCTGGAAACTCTGGTCGAGAAAATTGCATCGATCAGCAATATCGACGATATCAGTCTCACGACTAATGCGGTACTACTGACTGAAAAGCGCGCCAGAAGTTTGCGCGACGCGGGTTTGGATCGGGTGAATATCAGTCTGGATGCATTGGACGATAAAACTTTTATGGCGGTGAATGATGTCGGTGTGCCGGTTCAGAAAGTACTCGATGGCATATCAGTAGCAGCTGAAGCGGGGTTCGAGTCGGTTAAAGTCAACATGGTTGTCAAACGAGGACTAAACGAACACAGTGTTTTACCGATGGCTGAATATTTTCACGGTTCAGGACAGATTTTACGTTTTATAGAGTTTATGGATGTTGGTAATACCAACAGCTGGAAGAACAGTGAAGTGGTCACGGCGGCCGAGATAGCCGATCTGATCAACAGCCACCTGCCGATAGAAAAAATTCCACCCAATTATCGAGGCGAAGTGGCTAACCGCTGGAGGTATAAAGACGATGGTGGTGAGATTGGCATCATCGCATCTGTCAGCCAGCCTTTCTGCGGTGATTGCAGTCGCGCCCGGTTATCTGCTGTAGGCAAGTTGTACACCTGTCTCTTTGCTGCTGACGGGCATGATTTGCTTAGTCATCTTCGTGCCGGTATTACTGATGATGAACTTCGCGATCGCGCATCATCCATCTGGACGCGTCGGCGTGATCGATATTCAGAGACTCGTACCACGGAATCCGTGCTGCGGCCCAAAGTTGAAATGTCTCACATCGGGGGATGATCTGTTTTGACCGATCTGCTTGATCCTGCCACCCGCGACACCGTTGCTGCGGCACTGCTCGCCTACAACGCGATGGAAACGACCAAACGTCGACACTTTGACTACCTGAATCAGCTGGAAGCCAAGCGCGAGAAATTTAATCTTGCCGCCACCGAAGGTGAAACCGACTTACTGGCTAGTTTGCTCGCTGACCACAATCTCGCGGTCAATCATTTTAAGCTTCAATCCAGCGAGCTTTTGCAGTCCGGTCAGGAAGCACACACCGCATTGTTCAGCTACATCGCGCTGTTGAACGAAACTTTGAATCCCGGCTCTAGTCAACCTGAGCACTAGTCTCTGCTGCAGCTTCGCGTTTTTTTATCGCCGTAGTCATTGCTCGATCCGTTAGTTTGTTAAACCGGGTCACAACACGCGTATATCTGCTTGGAATTGCCAGGGTAACGATGAAGTAAGGCCCCCCTTCAGCATAATTGAAGTATTATCGACTCTCAAAAACGGGATCGTGTTCACAGATGTGAATCACATTGAAATTTGGGTAAGTTAGCGGGCCTTCTTGCCGACATATAGGCAAGGGGAGCGGGACTTCGCAACAAATGGCGGAGCTGCCTTCGGGATCCAGGTCGGTAATGTGTCCAGTAAGCGACTGGTATCGGACGCACTTCCGGTTGGTGGTCTTAGTTGAAAACTGCGTGAAATTGAGGCCGAGAGTGGTTCTCATGCTGACTTCTTTTTATGCTGATTTCAGGCACCAGTCAGAGACAGCTGTGTACAGTGCGCATAATCACCGCGATAAGGTAATAGTAATATGAAAACATTAGTTCGTTTATTTGTTGGAATGGCAGCCCTGCTGTCGCTGCTGACAACTACCGCTGGATATGCGCAAGAGGCCTACACCTTAAGTGCTGGCGATGAAGTCTCGATTGTTGTGTTCGGGCAAGATGATTTGTCTATGAGTATCGAACTCGATGAAAACGGTGCAATAAACTACCCGCTGCTCGGTTCGGTTAGTGCCGGTGGCCTGACTGTGTCACAGCTTGAGAGAACGATTACACGAGAGCTAAGCGGATCGTATCTGGTCAATCCGGATGTGCGTATATCAGTGGCTGAATACCGTGAGGTCTACATCAACGGTGAAGTGAATAGTCCTGGTGGCTACGGGTACAAACCCGGCCTGACACTGGACAAGGCGATTGCCCTGGCAGGTGGCTTCTCGGATAAGGCTTCGAAAGAACGCGTGACTCTAACGCGAGTTATCAATGGCCAGGCTCAGCTATTTAGCATGCGCTCAACAGATGCCGTGTTACCTGGTGACATTATCGAGATTGGCGAGTACCTGCAGATATTTGTTAATGGTGAAGTACAGCGCCCGGGTAACTATGCTTACCAACCCGGTCTGACGCTTGAAAAGACAATCGCTCTTGCGGGTGGATTCACCGGTCGAGCCTCGAGAAAGCGCGTCAAGGTTTCTCGCGACATCGATGGTCAGCAGAAGCAAGGTAAAATCAGAATGAACGATCCGGTCTATCCTGGAGACATCGTTTCCGTGCCGGAAGGCTTTTTCTAGTAGAGTTTTTTGAAATGAAATCACTCCATCCGTTGGATAACAACTTGACTGAAATCAGCAAGGACGAGATCAGTTTTAATCTCGAGAGATACTGGCAGTCCATCCTTGATAACAAATGGCGAATTGCGCTGTTCGTTTTCATGGTGCTGCTCGCCTCCTATTTCATCATTAATAGTCTGGCACCGCAGTACAAGGCGACTGCCACCGTATTAATTGAGCGCAAAGAGACACAGGTTGTCCCTGTAGATGCTTTATACGGCCTGGATGCGGAGAGTGAAGAATACCTTGCCACTGAGTTCGAAGTACTCAGGTCAAGACCTCTTGCCGAGAAGGTAGTGCGAAAGCTGGGGCTTGCCTCAGAGCCTGCATTTGTTGGTGAGGATGGTGTGATTTCAACTGACGGTGGAGCCGGTGGATTAAAGAACAAGCTGCTGGGCTTCATTGGTCTTGGCAAGTCAAAGGAAGAAATGACGCGAGTCGCGGATGTTGAAAGAGAAATCGCTCGCCGCGAGTTGTTAAAAGACTATGTTGAGCGCCTGAGTATCTTCCCGCTCAGAAAAACCCAGTTGGTAGAGGTCAGCTTTGAAGCACCGACGCCAATGCTGGCGCGTGATATTGCCAATGCCCATGCTGAGGCTTATATCGAATCTGATCTTGAAGCCAGACTCGAGCGCACTAAAACTGCAGCCTCCTGGTTAGCTGGACAAGTGCAGGGACTACGTGGTGATCTGAATCGCGCGAAAGGCGAGCTTGCAGCCTACATTGAGCAAGAGAACATTATTGATATTGAAGGTGATGTACAGGACATCGTCTCGCAGGAATTGAAAGAATTGCAGGGTCAGATGGTTGAGTCACGAGCCAGACTCGCTGACGCGCAAATCACTCGAAATCAGGTGCAGGGCGCGGGCGGTAACAGAGAATCTCTGCCGGTAGTACAAAGCGATCCTCTGATACAGCGTCTTAAACTGGATGTAGTCGTTGCAAAACAACAGAAAGCTGAGCTTGGCAAGACTTTTGGTGCCCAACACCCGAGAATGCTGGCTGCAGATTCTGATCTTAGCTCTGCCAACTCGGAATTAAACAGCCAGATAAACAAAATCCTTGAAACAGTTCAGTTCCGCTACAACGCGGCACTGGCAGAAGTAGACAGCATTCAGCAAAGAATCGACCTTGCTCAGTCTCAGTTCTATGAAGGCAATCGTAAGGGTGATCGATATTTCGAACTCAAGAGCGAAGTAGAATCAGCACAGCGTTTGTTTGATCTATTCTTCGAACGTACTAAAGAGACAACAGAAACTATCGACTTACAGAGTGCGCACGCGCGTATTTTGTCACAAGCTGAAGATCCGCTTGAGCCTTCGAAGCCCAAGAAAGCCATGCTGTTTCTGCTTGCAGGACTTGGCAGCCTCATGCTTTCAATTCTCTACTACATCATGCGTGAGTTGTTCAACACCGGAATTCGCGATGGCGAAGATGTACATCAACGTATTGGCTTGCCACTGCTTGGCACTCTGCCAATCATTAAGAAGAACTTCATCCGCCCGGTTGTCTTGAACTCCATGGATGAGGCTGAGCGTTCCAAAGACGGAGCTATCTTCAAAGAGGCGGTAAACACGGTCCGCACCGGCATGATGCTCGATCGTGTTGATCGACCGCACAAGATTGTCATGGTGACATCGACAATCGCCGGTGAAGGTAAATCAACGATTGCCGGGCACCTGGCCTACAGTTACTCAAATGTTGGCAGAACCTTACTTATCGACTGTGATTTGCGTACCCGTGGTGTGAGTAATATGTTCGGGGCGAACAAGTCTGATATGGGATTGCGTGAGTTGTTGTCAGCAGAGGCATTGCTTGAGCAGTGTGTAGTCGGAGTTGATAACAACCTCGACCTGCTGTGCGCTAACTTCACGCCGCTTAATCCGCTGAAGCTCATCAGCTCACCCAGATTCCAGTCGCACATTCAGGAAGCTGCAAAAAAGTACGCCTATGTGATTCTTGATGCTCCACCGGTACTGCCGGTGAGTGATCCACTGGTGTTATCTGGCTATGCAGATGCGGTGATTTATGCAATTCGAGCCAGATCTACTCCTTATCAGCACGTCAGTCGTTGCTTGCAGTCTCTGCAACGAGTTGAAGCGCCGGTTGTGGGTTGCGTATTGAATCAGCTCGAAATGGGCGGTACTTACTACTCTTACTACAGTTACGGAAACGCTTAAGCGTTTCCAGATTGTCGCGGAGATAGTTAATGCACTTGGCTCGCAGTCACGGCCCGTTACGCGTATCGAACGCAAGACTTGGCTTGATCCTTAAAGGACTGCCGCTGTTTCTGCTGCTTGCGTGGGTGACAAAAGCTTTCTCACCCAACCTCCGCGCGAAGTCAGCGTTACTATCGCGAGATCTGGAGCTACGGCTTGAGATCGTGAGTGGAACGGCCGCTCTTTGGCAACAACTGTTGTTGCCAATCTTCACTGCTGCCTGCCTGCTCTGGATCATAAAATCGCGTAAGGTGGTTGGAAGCTATCTGAGCGTGTTAGTGCCGATGATGCTATTTGGAACCTTTCTTCTGGCGTCTTTCATGTGGTCCGATCACCCTGACGATACCTTGCGTCGTGCTATCCGGCAGGTGCTACTTTTTACCTCCGTGGCAGGTGCTGTGGTGGTGGGTCGGTCAGAAAATAGGTTTGTAAATTACTTACAGTTCTTCTCAATCGTGTTGCTGATCTACGAGGCACTCTTTTTATTAGTACCGAGTATCTCATTCGACATTTTCGGAAATTTCACCGGATTGCACCCGGCCAAAAATGAATTTGGCGGTATTGCAGGTGCTTTTCTATTGATAGCAGTTTGCATCTACCGGTACTACGCTGAAACAATCAGAGAAAAACGCATAGCAATGGCTACGGTGATTGGCTGGGCGATTCTATTGGTTATCAGTGGCTCCAAAACCCCGATGGGTTTTGTTGTACTACTTGTACCGTTAGCGCTTATGTCAAAGCACATGCTACGGTATGCATCTGTTGCGGTGATCGTATTCTGGCTCTTCATTCTGGTTGTATTTCCAATGATTCTGATTGGAATAGGGGAAACACCCATAGAATTCTATCGCAGAATGTTACCGGAAGAAGCGCTTACCGGCCGTACCGGCATTTGGTTTCACCTACTCTCGGACATCAAGAAAGACTGGATGTTTGGCACTGGCTATGGGGCTTACTGGGGTGTCGGTGCTATACCAGAGGCACTGGATATTAAATGGTCCTACTATCAATTTCTCCATACAGCGCATAGCGGGTTTATAGATTTTGTACTTGAGCTTGGAGTAATACCTACCGTGTTCTGGATGATTGGCTTGTGGATATTTTTGTCGATTACCAAACACTCTGCTGACCCGCTTTCCGCTGCAGTGATAGCGTATGCAATGCTGCACAATTGTCTTGAGACTTCATTCGGTCATGGATTGCACTTTGTGTGGGTGCTAATGCTAATCGGGATTATGAACATACTCTACTCACATGCGCATAGGCCGACTTATAAAGCCAGTTTAAACGCGCAACCTGCTAACCCTGAAAATTCCATGGGTTCGATGCCTGGACAGCTTGCCAGAAACACCTAGTGTTTCAAGTTTTCGTCTTGTCGAGTCGTTAGCGGTAGTGTACAAAACACGTTGTTGAACCATGAAACGTAAACCAAGCATACTGGTGATCGCATCCTCCGGTGGTCATCTTACACAAGCAATGTGTGCTACCAGCGCAGTTGAACTTGAGTTGGTTCTTGTAACCAATAAAAATATGTTGGACGACAGTCCTTTCGAGCGAATTTACACCGTCCGTGACACACAAAAAAATGTGTTGATTCATACATTAAATGTATTTGTTGCCGCTAGAATATTATTGGCTGAAAGACCGCAAGCCATGTTCAGTACCGGCGGGCCAATTTGCTTGCCTTTTGCTTTGCTCGCAAAGCTCACGCGTACGCGATTTGTATATTTAGACACTATGTCCAGAGTGACTGAACTATCCAATTCCGGCAAGCTGATCCAAAAGTTCGGTTTATGTGATTCTTTTCTCTGCCAGTGGCAAGAGACTGCCAACAAGTACAGTGGAGCAGAATACCATGGTCAAGCCTTTGATCTTGGTGACAATGGGTACCAATGACTACCCGTTCACCCGCCTGTATGACTACATAAAAAACGACCCGCTGTACCAGGATGATCGGTGTGAGTGGTTTGTTCAGACGGGTTCTTGTAAGACTGATGACAGACCTGCATCCGGTGTTGTGGAAACTCTGATACCCAGAGCGGATATGGAAGATCTGGTTCGTCGTAGTGCGTTGGTAATTAGTCATTGCGGAATAGGCAGTTTAAACCTGATGCTGAAATACCGAAAACGAGTAATTTTTGTGCCGAGAGTGGCAAGGTTTAACGAGTTCTCGGATGATCATCAATTGCAAATAGCTGCAGAGTTAAGCAATAAAAGAATGCAGGTTGTCTACCCTGAAGGTGTTTTTCCGACACTGGATTATGAGCAGATATGTAAGGATAACGTGTTATCTGAACCGGTTGATATCACCAACTATGAGCTGGCCCGAATTGTTAATCTGAAGCTTACCGGATAAAGAAATGCTTGTTTCAGTATGTCTGTGTACCTATAAGCGAGATACTCTCGATAAAACCCTTAGAAGCGTTGTGAGCCAGTCTCTACCTGATGGCTATACGCTTGAAGTGGTGGTGGTCGATAATGATATCGAGGAGTCAGGACAATCTGTTTGCGAAAAATATAAAAATATCGATGGTAAGGTTTCTGTCAGATATTTTGTAAATGGTGTGCGAAATTTATCTGAGGTACGCAACAGCACCATGGACAATGCCAAAGGGGACCTACTGGCTTTTATCGATGACGATGAATGGGCCAGTGATGATCGTTGGCTTGCCAAGATGATTGAAAGTATGAAACAACACAATGCGGATGCCGTGTTTGGCAAAGTCATAGTGCACTATCCAGAGGTTTCTCCGGAGTGGATTGTAGAAGGTGATCTTTTTGGTAAAGACTCATACCCGCATCACTCGGTAAGAACAAAAGGCGCTACTTCCAATGCACTATTGAAAGCTTCGTGGGTGAAAGCTAAGGGTATCCGGTTTGACCCGTTTTTTGGAAAGTCGGGCGGCGAAGATACCGATTTCTTTCACCGTATTCATAATGATGGCGGCAAGCTTATCTATGATGCAAAAGCGTCCGTAGAAGAGACGGTTGAGCCGCACCGATTAAACTACGAGTATCTTAAAAAGCAAAATGTACGCATTGGACAAACGCATTACAGTTATTTGTGGTCAAGGCAAAATGGGCTAAGCTGGATCAAAACCGGGCTGTTTGTGTTAGCACAGATTGCGGGATATGCTGTTCTTACGCTTATTAATATTCCACGCGGAAAAAATCATTATTTGCGCTGGCAGTTATTGTTGTTGCGCAATCTTGAAAAGATCAAAACAGCGGCAGCGGGTAATACAAATACAGTTGAACTGTATGGTAATAGCTAGCGCCTGTCCAAAAACCGGATTGATAATTCAAAAGCAGTATTTTAAAGGCTATTCGTGGCGCAGATAAGCCTGCAGTTCCACCACCCACTGGTGAATGGTGCAAGCTTATTCACTTCAATGACATCATGGCGTTTCTGGATGAACTGGCTTGCTGATTAATACTACTTTAGCTTTACTTATGTCAGTGTAAAGCACGCGGCTTCCATGTAAGACGCGCTATTCTTCCTTCCGTTCTGAAGTATTTCAGGCTTATTGTTGTCCCTGCTTGGTGAACACATCGGATAACGTGTCGCTGATTGCGCGCCAGTCGTATTGTCTCTCAATCAAAGAGCGACCATTGGTTTCCAGCGCTTTGCGCTGATTCTCATCACTCATTATCTCAACGACGGCGTCTGAAAATGTTTCAGGCGTATCGCGTAGCAATATGTCGACTCCATCGGTGTGGTTAATACCTTCAGCGCCAACAGATGTGGATACGATTGCTTTACCCATAGCCATGCCTTCGAGAATTTTGAGTCGAGTCCCACCGCCGACGCGAAGTGGCACTACAACAACGGCGGCCTTGTTGTAGTAGTCACGCATATCATCGACCATTCCGGTTATGGTAACGGAGGAATCCAACTCAGCAAGCTTTTGAATTTCTGGTGGTGGGCCTTTGCCCGCTATACATAAAGTCGCTGACGGGTTTTTCTGCTTAACTAGAGGCCATATATTATTGTGGAACCACAGAATTCCTTCAGTGTTCGGGTAATAGCTGATAGTGCCAGTAAACAGCACCATATTTGGATCGCACTCAGTGGAGTCAGATTTAAAGAAGTCACTGTCCACGCCGTTTGGTATGACGTGGCACTTAAGATCTGGTGAGCGCTCGGCAAGAATTTCAGCATCTCTTTGTGAAGTGGTAAGGCAACCGGTGAACTTATCGCAATTTTCTATCTCCTGCACGTAGTACTTTTTCCACTCACTGTAAGCCAGTAGTTTTCTCAACGGATTTTTCTCCGTTTCAAACGTACGATGCATGATTTCGTACTCAACGTTGTGTTGATCCACGTAGCTTGGGATTGATGTGTTTAAATCGTAGTATCCCATCTGTGAAAACTCGACCATCAATAGATCATAGTTGCCTTCACGCAATTGCAAATCAATAGCGTCCTGCATAGCTTGTGAGTGGTATTGCTTATACTGATACGGTTTAGCTGATGCCAGAGACAGTAACTGATAGATCCGCTTGTATTCTTTTTTCTGGTTGCGCGCGACAGGAACAGTTAGCAGATTTATGCCACAGTTCTTTATAACCTCGATGCCGCTTGCCTGGTCTTCATTGTCTGGCTCCATGCAGATCGTTGTGACCTCATGGTTGCGAGCCAGATTTGTCATTAAATGGAATACTCTTATGAGCCCGCCATTGTTGAGCGGGTAGGGCACATAGGGTGTCAGAAATAGTATTTTCATAATAATTCAGTACAGACAAGCGGATTGCCGTCTTGGTGCACAGGGTTTATGCGCCGCTGCGTCTGGCTTGTAAAAATGAAGTTGCCTTGCCAGAAAATTGAAAAAGATCTTGTCTTAAAACTGGCAGTGCCCACAAGCACAGAGCAACGTATAACGGGAAAACGAACAAACTAATAAAGAGGTGTTTTTCGAGCGCATAAGTCAAGGCGACCGAGATGATACAGATACTGCATATAGTAATGACCGGGCTTATGTCGATTGGGAATCCCGCCTTACCTAGCCAGTAGTGGTACAGTATATTCATCAGCAACTGAGTAACAAGCAGCGCTGCTATTGCACCCTGATATCCGTAGAGTTTGAACATAATAAGACACAGGGTAATATTGACGATACTAGATACCATGCTCACTCGAACTGGCAAAAATTTTAAACCTGCAGCAACACCGAAATAGCCCATTAGTGTTTGAGTTGAACGTAGTAGCAGCACACCGAAAAACATGGCTGCGGCGTTCGCTGCAGATATATATTTGGCAGTGAATAGCAGTTCGATGACTGGTTCACGCAGGATAGTAAACCCAACAATTACCCCGGCGATAACAAAGCTAACCCACATCAATGATTGAACTGCCATGTGGGTAGCCTGTTGTTTGTCATTGTTGGCAAAATGACCTGTTTGAGACGGATAGTAGACGTTTGCAAATGCCTCAAAGAGTCTGGTGCCCGCATCGGATAAGCGCTCTGCAAATCCAAAGTACGCCATAACCGCAGGGCCACCGAAACCTGCCACGATATACTGAGAGACTTTCTCATTGCCAAGATTCAGCAAGGCATTCATGTATAGCGGATAGCCAAATTTTATCAGATTGGTTCCACCGCCGAGTTTTGACTTGAATGCTGCGGTGAGTTTCTCTTTGATGCGAAAGGCAGCGTAGAAAATTGATGCAGCAAATGCGAAGGCTTCAATCAGAAGTACCGTGTTTACTGTGACCTCCGGGGTCATTAACTTCGCAATAATCACCAATAATAAAACCAGTACAGCTTTTAATATTGCGGCCAGTACTTGAACACCGGCGTATACAGTAAAAATTTGTTCTGCCTGTAGCAGTCTTAGAATAAGCTCACGGAAACTATGCATCCAGTACATTGCCAGAGTCAAAGTGGTGACGTGGGCAATGTCGTTGATGAATGAAACAGCACCTGATTGCTCAACCAGAATGTAGAGGATCGACACGACAGTGCAGGAGATCAGGCGTATGCCAAAGGCGCTTTTTAGTAGTTTGCTTTTATCCTGATCAGATGCTTCTGGATACTGTTTAACGAAGGCCAGATCAACACCAATATCGCTGACTATCTTCAGTAAGAAAACCACCATTAAAGCGATAAAGTACAGACCCACAGTCTGTTCGTCCAGCACTCGAGCCAGACACATCAGTGTGAAAAAATGACACACCAAAGTAACGATTGCGCCGGAGAAGGTTGCGCCGAGTGCCTTAAGAATGGTCGTGGTCTCGTAAGTCTGTGAACATGGATTGTAAAGCGTTACCGAATAATTGCCATGCTAATGTTTATTGTCTTAACGCGGCTGATTCGGTATGTTTTCTGCGCCGTCAAGTGCCGCTGGTTTGAATTTCTTTCTTTCTCTTTCTTGCAGCTGCCTTGCCATAAACTGCTTTATCTCATCGCGGAACCGCTCATTTGAGAAAGTTGCTGCGTGACGCCGGATATCGTTTGAGTTGAAATGTTGTTGCAATCGTTCAAACCGCTCAATTGCTCCGGTAAGTGACTCGACTGTCTGTTCCTCAAACAGTAAGCCCGTACGCTTATCCAGCACAGTTTCTCTGGCGCCACCACGTCCGAATGCAATAACAGGTGTGCCGCAAGCCTGTGCCTCTACTGGCAGTATGCCGAAATCTTCCTGGGCCGCGAAAATAAATGCTTTTGCACGGCGCATATAGTCAACCATGACTGCATCGGGTTGATAACCGAGAATTTTAACGTTAGATCCTGCCAGCGCCTTAATCTTCTTGTGCTCAGGCCCATCACCAATGACAACGAGTGTCTTATCGGGCATATTTTTGAATGACTCAACGATCAAATCTATTCTTTTATAAGGTACTTGCCTGGATGCAGCAAAATAGAAATCTTCCTTATTCGACTGCAAGCTGAATCGTTCGATGTTTACTGGCGGATTAATTACCGTTGATTCGCGTCGATAGGTTTTATTGATCCTCTCGGAAATATAAGAAGAGTTGGCAATAAATGAATCGACACGGTTGGAGGATACGACATCCCAGATGCGCAGCTTGTAAAGCACATATCGTATGAAAGCGGATCTCAGTCCGGAGCTCAGTCCTGTGTGTTTTAAGTAGTGCGCTTGCAGATCCCAGGCATATCGCATGGGTGAATGGCAGTAGCAAACGTGAAGCTGGTCGGGTGATGTGATGACACCTTTGGCAACCGCAGAGCTTGACGAGATAATCATGTCGTACTGGCGCAGCTCAAATTGTTCGATCGCTATCGGGAAAAGCGGCAACAGGTTTCTGTAGTAGTTTGCGACCTTCGGAAACTTTTGTAAAAAGCTGGTAGTGACCTTTTTCTCGGCCAGGAAAGGTGCCTCGTCTCTTGATACAAAATCGAATAAGGTAAAGATGTCAGCATTTGGGTAACTGATTAGCAATTGCTCAAGCACGCGTTCAGCGCCACCGACAAGCGGCAGCCAATCATGAATGATTGCTACTTTCTGGTCGCTTCCATGGCGACTTTTGCTGGCGCTTGGCTTGTTTGTCATTGAGCGGACAGTCCGGACATCCGAGATTACAAAGTTCTGCCTGATGGAGGGTTCCACCAGCCATTTCTGGATTTACTTGTCATGTCAAGCATGTGACCGCGTCGTGCGCAATGTGTTGTTGGTCACATTGTTGCACGTTAGAGCGATTATAAAGCATGCACACCAAATGTTATCCAGTCAGGTGGTTATCGGCACAAAATCCCCGGACAAGAATGTAAATGAGTTTTTTTTGCCCATTTGGATTGCTGTGTCAATTTGGCGCGTGACACTACGGTGTTGGCGAGATGTAGAATTCGTAATAATAGTTAGCTCTACAACATTGAGTTTTAACGTTATTTCGGTGGACAGCTGGTAACATAGTGCCGCTTGGCGATACCGCCGGAAAGAGAGACTTCGCCTGGATGAATCAGGTTTATTTAACAGGAATAACGACCACGGGGACACCGCACCTGGGTAACTATGCGGGTGCCATTCGCCCGGCAATTGAAGCCAGCAAGCAACCTGGCACTGAGCATTTCTATTTTTTGGCTGATTTGCACGCGATTATCAAAGGACTTCCGGCCGATGAGGTTCGGCAGTCGCGAATGGAGATTGCTGCGACCTGGATGGCACTCGGCCTCGATACGGATAAATCGGTCTTTTATTGTCAGTCAGATATCCCGGAAATCCCGGCACTGGCCTGGTTGCTGTCCTGCCAGGCGGCGAAAGGGCTGCTGAATCGGGCGCATGCCTACAAAGCGGTGGTGCAGGAAAACGAGGAGTCCAGCACCAGAGATCCGGATAAAGGCATCACCATGGGTTTGTTCAGTTATCCGGTACTGATGGCAGCGGACATTCTGATGTTTAAGGCGCACAAGGTGCCGGTTGGCAAAGATCAGGTACAACATATAGAAATGGCTCGTGATATGGCGCAGCGATTCAATCATCACTACGGCGAGCACTTTGTATTGCCCGAGGCGCAGGTTGATGCATCGACAGCACTCCTTGCCGGACTCGATGGTCGAAAGATGAGTAAGAGCTATAACAACACTGTGCCTTTGTTTGCTGCAGAGAAAAAATTTCGCAAGCTCCTCATGAAAATAAAAACCAACTCACTTGAGCCAGGTGAGCCTAAGCCAACCGAAGGCAATACACTTTTCGAAATTTACAGTGCCTTTGCAACAGACGAACAAATAGAGGATGTAAAAGCGCGTTATGCTGAAGGTATCGCATGGGGTGACATGAAACAGTTCCTGTTTGAACACCTGAATGAAATTCTCAGTGAACCGCGTGAAAAATACAATGAGCTTATGGAGCAGCCGAAGTTAATTGGTGAAGTACTCGAACACGGCGCTAGCAGGGCGCGTAAGTTGAGTCAGCCTTTTATGGCCGAGCTTTATGATGCTGTCGGTATTAAACCTATGTGGCAGTAATATTTACCTACTGCAAAGTTTACAAGCATTACTATCCATCTGTGGCACATTGGATGTGAAAAGCAGTACAAATTGTTATTCGAATTTTACAAGAGAGCAACTATGGGATCAGATAGCCGTACCGCGTCGGCAACATCCTCAAACTCACGGCCCAAGTGGCGTGACAAGCATCTTAATCAGTTAAGTGCTGAGCAACTCGAAGAAGTGAAAGCTCACCGTAGTGCCGGCGACAAACCGGATGCGTTCCCTGACCCCTTGCCAGGTGAATCAGCGCCATCTGCAGTTTCTGAATCAAACACAGGTGCTCACTTGCCGCGTCGACAGGCAGGACCGGATCGCAACACTGGCAGGGCAGCAATTGACGATCAGCCGCGCGATCCGTCACAGCAAAGAGATCCTCGATCGCAGCCAGACGCTCGATCGCGTGATGACCGCTCCAGCGACCGCCAACACCGCAACCCGGATCCACAACAGGATCGCAGAGTCACAGATGACACCCATCGCGGCTCAGCTAATCGTCTGGACAACAGAGATGCACGATCCCACCCGGATCAGCGGCCGGATCAGCATCAAGGCCAGATGCGCAGCTCTAAAAGTGAATCTGATCGAATACGTAAGAAGGTTCGAGACGAGCGCTATAACAGTGCACCCGACCAGCGTGATGAAAGACAGTACGATAAAAGAATGCGGTCTAATCGTGATGATGAACGCGAACATCCGGTATCTGGTAGTTCTCAGTCAGATAGCAAAGTCTCGCAGGGTTTTTTTGCACGGTTGTGGAATTTCAAACCGAGTAGACCGGTTAAGTATGGATTGATGGCACTGGCTATCGCCCTGATGATTGCAGCTTCCTTTTTAAAACCCATAGATCAAACAAGCCAGACTCATCTGGATAGTGCGTTTGGACGTGCCATGATCGGGTTCGGGCTGGCGCGAGCACTCAACGGAGTTATTTCAGTGGCTCAGGGGACTGAGTTTGCCGTACAGCCTGCAGGGGTAGGAGTTAACTTTTCTCCAGGTGAGATACTTGATCCGATCAACGATCTGGTCGAACGCTTCTCGTGGGTTATGTTGATTGCTACCAGCTCACTTGGAATTCAAAAAATATTGCTGGATATAAGCAGCTGGGCCGGTGTGAGCGTTCTGTTGGCGGGTGCCGGATTATTCTTTTTACTGACTCGCATGCGCAACAGTGCCATTGGCCGACTGGCAGATTTTGCAAGCAAGTTGTTGTTAGTGATGTTACTGGTGCGTTTTATGATTCCCGTTGGTGCGTTGGCAAGTGACTGGGTCTATCGACAATTTCTTGAACCTCAATACGAGCAATCATCACAACAGCTTGAGTTGGCCAGTGAACGGATCAAGGAAATCAGCACCAGACAGTCACAACAGCAGTCAGCGGATTCAATTACGGATAAAGCGAAAAATCTGTACAACTCAGTGACATCTAAGTTTGATTTCGATGGAATGCTGGATGATTACAAACAGTCTGCTGAAAATGTTAGCGAAAATGCAATCAATCTGATCGTGGTGTTTGTCATGCAAACGATTCTTTTTCCACTGTTGTTTTTATTTCTGATTTACCGTTTGTTCCGATCCCTGTTGCTACCACCCAGACCCAGATAGCGGCTACTCGTATTAGCCATGCAGCTGATCACCGATTGGGTGATCGGCATGTTGTCACAGGCTACGGGTTTTCGTTGTCGTCCGGAGTAGCGGGTTGGGCGGCAGATTGGGGGCAGTCCGGTAAGTACATATCAAGCAACTCATGAGCGTCATCGATGCCGGTTTTTTTCAAGGCAGAGAAAAGTTGTAAGGTGCATTCGATGCCTTCTCCCTCGAGAGTCGCTGACGCTTTCATCAGAGCCTGCTGGGCGGCGCTGCTGCCCAGTTTGTCACTTTTTGTCAGCAGACAGTGAATCGCTATCTGTCCCTCCGTTGCCCAGTCAATCAATCGCCAGTCATATTCCGACAGGGCATGACGAATGTCCATGACAATGACCAGGCAGCGCAGTGATTCTCTGCTGCTCAAATAACCGGCCAAAGCCGACTTCCAGTGTTTTATCTGAGATTTTGAGACCTTCGCGTATCCATAGCCAGGAAGGTCGACCAGGTAGTTGCTGTCTTTGACCTCAAAGTAGTTGATCAGCTGGGTCCGACCGGGTGTCTTGCTGGTGCGCGCCAGTTTCTTGTTGCGGGTTATGGCGTTGATGGCACTGGATTTGCCCGCATTGGAGCGACCTGCGAATGCAACTTCAGCCACACTGTCGTCCGGTAACTGGTTTAGTGTGTGTGCGCTGGTTGTGAATTGTGTCTGGAAGTAGTTTTTATTGATCATCGTCTTTGGCCAATGCCGTACCGGAAGCCTATAGGGGCTCGGAATCATTGACCAGTCTTTGTTACAATTACCGCCAGATACTAAGATCGCGTTTTTACTTTTGAAACGCCCCCGATTGCCAATTATTCAGGTGTGATGATGCGTAAATCATTATTCGTTTTATCCTTGTGTGCTGCGGTTGCGACAACAGTCGCTACCCGGGTGACGCAAGCCGCAGATGACTCCACGGCTCCAAAGGCCGAAATGGTTTCATCGATTCATAAGGGTGATGCCGCAGCCGGGCAGGCTGCTTCTGCAGTATGTGCCGGTTGCCATGGCGTAGACGGGGTCGCTGTCATTGCCAACTACCCGAGTCTTGCCGGGCAGGGTTCCCCCTACATTTTTAAGCAGTTGATGGAATTTAAATCAGGTGCGCGGGAAAACGCCATCATGCTGGGCATGGTCGCCGCACTGTCTGAAGATGATATGTGGAATCTGGCAGCCTACTACGCGGGCAAGGCAGCTCCTGAGGGAGTCTCCTCACCGGAGAATCTGGAATTGGGTAAACAGATTTATCTCGGCGGCATTACCTCTATCCAGGTGCCGGCTTGTGCCAGCTGCCACGCACCAGATGGTGCTGGAAATAATGCGGCTAAATTTCCGCGGCTTGGCGGTCAAAACATTGAATACACGGTCAGTGCGCTACAAAGCTTTCGTGCTGGAGCCAGAGCCAACGATCCGAACGCCATGATGCGTATGGTTGCCGAGCGTCTTTCTGATGCAGAAATAGAGGCAGTATCCAACTACATACAGGGTTTGCACTAGTTTCCTGAGGCTATAGCTGCTCGGTGCGATAGCTCAGGCAAGCCCCGGTTCAGGGCTTGCACGAGATAATCAGACAAATACTTTTCTGACGGACTATTGATGAAGGCACTGAAAGCTTATCTGTTTGCAGTGATTCTGGCCTGCACAACAGGTGCTGCGTATGCCCAGTCAGGTTATGAAGAACTGGCAACACCTCAGGCAACGGCGAACCCGGATAAAGTAGAAGTCCTGGAGTTCTTTTGGTATGGGTGCCCGCACTGTTTCCAGTTCGAACCGCACATTAAAGCCTGGAAGGCGACCAAACCTGACAACGTTGAGTTTATCAATGCGGCCCCGCCGTTGAATCCAGCCTGGAAATTACACTCGCAGGCTTTTTATGCAGCGCAGGTGTTGGGTGTGCTCGAGGAATTCCATGAGCCCATGTTCAACGCTATTCACATTGATAAAAAACCGATGCGGAAGCCCAAGCACATCATGAGATTGGTCGACTCACTTAAGTTGGCTGATGTTGATGGCGAGAAATTTGGCAAGACCATGAAATCTTTTAATGTCGACTCAAAGATACGCCAGGCGATACAACTGGCACGCGCATCGGGTGTCTCAGCCGTGCCTGTGGTCATCATCAATGGAAAGTATCGCACCAGTGGTTCAGTTGCAGGTTCCTACCCGAAACTGATCAAGGTTCTGAATGAGCTGATTTCCAGGGAAAGTGCCGAATAAACAAAACCGTGTTTGAATCCGGTATCAGGCAAGGTTTGTATCGGTGGTTCAATTTGATTGCGATATCATCGCCCGACATTGATTGCCGCAACGATAGATCGCTTAGACGACTTGCCCCTTGTGCCGGCTCCGGTACCATCTGTACCGGAGTGGCTGGCGAGAGCTACTTAGACACCAAGCTTCTGTTGCAACTCGTTGATCGTGGCGTTCATGATTCCCTTCTCAGCTGATAGCTCGGCAATTTCGCGCCGGAGGCTGGCTACATCCGGTGGATTTACACCGCTGGTGAGTTGATTGTTAAGTGATGCTGTCTGGCGCTGTTGATCTGCAAGTCGGGTGCGTAACTGATCGCGCTCGTAGCTCAGTTTATCCACAGCAGATTGTAGTTCACGCATGTGATCGGTAGAACCCGCTCCTGCATCACCAACCCGGTTGTGCTGCTGATCTGTCCGCATACGTCGATTCTCATCATCCAGAAGATCAATGCGAGCCTGCATTTTAGAGACCATCGGACGTAAGCGTGATACTTCCAGTTCGAGATCATTTGAATCTGAGTTCTCGCGGTTTAATGCTTCTGCTACTGCCTGCTGCACTCGCGTATCGAAGCCTGCCTGTTCCTGCTCAAGCTTGACCGACCATTGTCTGTAATCTTCGCGCTCTCGTTCAATGGTATCCATTTGAGTTTTTAGGTTATAAAGCTCCGATTGTGCTTCTTCGCGTTCGCGTGCTTCGGTTGCAATGCGCTTCCTCAATTCTGCATTTTCACGATCCGCTGTACGCAACTCACGCACTTCGTCTTGTAATGCCGCGTTGTCTGCACCGCGCTCTGAAGACTGGTAGCTCTGCATTTGATTCTTACTGTCTGCCAGTTGCATTGAGAGTTGCTGCGCAATGCGATCTTTCTCATCAGATGATGATTTGAGTGCTTTGGTTAGATTTTGCAGCTTGTTATTTTTTGCGCGCTCATCGTTTAAGCGATTGTTTAGTGCTTCTACTTCGGTGCGCGTCTGGTTAACTTCACCACTGAGCTGCCTGTGCTGCGACTTATTGCGCTCGACGTCTTCAATATTCTGATCAATCTTGGAATTCAGTGCGGCAATTTTTGTTTTCAAATTGCTGTTTTCATCTTCCAGAACCTGATTGGATTGTTTGAAACGACCAATTACCCGAGAGTGTTCCTGTTCGGTATCGGCAAGTGTTCTGCGCCACACGCGCTCTGTGGTTTTAGAGCCTTTCTGCTGGCCAAGTTTTCCAATGGCCCATCCGAACAACAGACCTACCAGACCCGCCAGTGCCAGACACACCAGCATCTTGGTGATCAGATACATCGTTGAGGGGCTGAACGATAACAATGATGACATGATCGGTACTCCTTAGAGTTTGAATTCTATACGTCGATTGGCTGCTCGACCCTGATCGGTCTCGTTGTCAGCAATAGGTGAAGTTTCCCCGTATCCAATTGGCCTGAGCCGCTCGGCAGGAACATTTTTACTAATCAGGTACTCGTAAACAGCAGTGGCCCGCTCTTTACTTAGTCGCAGGTTGCGTACGGCATCACCTGAGCTATCAGTGTGCCCGGCAATTTCTACCACCAGGCCGTTGTAGCCTAAGATGGCAGCGGCAACGTCATCCAGCACTTCTTGTGCACTTTCTGTGAGTGTCGTGCTGTTTTTGTTGAAGATGATATTCTCAGTTGGAAAAGCATCCAGTTCCTGTAGAAGCGACAGGGCCAGTAAATCTTCAGCGCTCTCTGTTATGGTGCTATCCACTGAGAAATTATTTAGCACGCCGAGCTTGCTGCCTGCGAGTTCTGTTGCAGTGATAGACATATCACGCCCCTGTTCACGGTCGAAAACATTGCCGCTAAGTTGCATCTGATCGCGATTGATTGTCATGCCGAAATCGGTGATTGTTCTGATTTCGGCGGCGACAATCAGTGCATCGCTAATCCATTCGGCGCTGGCAACCGAGTCATCAATTTGAAGTTGATCTTCAAAGTTGTTTTGACCGAAAAGATTGCCCACGCCGTTGCGTAACTCTTCAGCATCTGACTCGTTTGCCAGCGTGCCACTCAGTACGATCTGGTTATTGTTAGAACGCAAATCGAGTGATGGAGCCAGTTTATCTGCTACAGGTATGCTGGTCGATTCTTCTACCGATTGTGTCGTTGATACTTCCGGCGGAGCTTCGACTACGACTGGTGCAGGTGTTGTCGATTCGTTAGCTTCATCAACGGGTTCTACTGTCTCTTCTGTAGATTGAATCACCAGATTGTCGATAACGTTAAGCTCTGTGCCCAGTAAGCGATCTGCAATTGACAGCTTGGCCTTGCGTATCTCGTCTGACACGACGGTGCCACCGATAACCAGGTCGCTGCCGGTAACTTTAAGCGTGGGATCACTGATGCCGTCCAGTTGGTCAACCATCGAAATCACGCCGTCTATCCACACTGGTGGTGTGCTACCCTCAAATCCGGACAGATCGTTTTTAACCCGCTCGCGTCCGAATTTTCCTGACAGTGCGTTATCGACTCTTTCAATCGTCGGCTGGTCGGGCAGGATTCCCTGCACTGCGACTCTGCCATCATTTACGACGATAGTTAGCGTGGCGGGTACTGCTCTGGTTGCGCTATCGTTTTCTATCACCAGCTGTGAAGTCGTGTCCTCGACTGGCGCTTGTGTTTCTGACGCTGTAATTGCGTTAGTGCTGGTGGAAGCCGGTGCATTGGTGTCCACGATCAGATTGTTTATGACCTGACTGACTCCATAGACTCCGGCCGCGGATTCTTCTGCCTGTGTTCGAGCGGCGATAGAGGGGACTACGCCGGATAGCACGACGGCCTGGCCATCGATCGAGAAGTTGTTGGCGCTCTGTCCCTGCAGCGCGACCGAGACTCGTGCGGTCAGATCGCGCTCAATCTCTGGCTGAAGATGCTGGAAGCAGAACATGGTGGCGGCAGCAGTTAGCAAGGTGGCCAGTAAAACAAGCGCCAGGCTGGTGCCAACGCCTCCCGCGCGCGACGATCCGGTATTATTAGTTTGCATTGCTATCTCTTTATTCTTATTAGATGGTTGCTAACCAGATGTCACTCGCGGTTGTGACATGGCCGGACATGGTCCGCCAGCAAAAACAATGGGTCAATCGGGTTTTCTAATCTGTTTTATTTTCCAATTGTAGTATAACCACTGTAAACCGTTAGGAGACTAGCAAAACAGGCCAAATCCAATCCTGACCACAACGAAAGTATTTGATATTTGAAAGGACAGGCCGGCAGTGAGCCGTATACTTTGCTTGCCGCTATTTCGAGCAAGCTTGCGCATCCCGTTCACTAAGTGCCAATAAATTGACTAATTCACAAAACCCATTTCCTGTGAGTAGCGCCGTTGCGTTTTTTCTTGCGATAGCGATGGCCCACGTGCCGGCGCTTGCCGACACACAAGCGGTATTGCTCGAATGTAGCGCCACTGCAACGGATGAGCGCAGTGTCGATGAGTGTCTGGCTCTGGTATTTGAAGAAGCAGAAGCAGCACTCACGGGTGCTGAATTGAGATGGCAGCAGTTGCTTGAGGCGACACCCTTATCGGATGCGCCTGTCATACAAGCGGACATTCAATCTTCAGACGCTTCCCCGGCGCAAGCTTTGAAGTCTTCAGAAAACTCAGAGTCCAATGTGATCGCCATCGTCAATGACACAGCGTTGCAAGAGGGACTATCAATCGACAGGGCTACTGTGATCAATGTGGATGAAGGTCGTATTTCAACCGATACACCAACCTTAGCGGATAATGAGTTGCCTGCTGATGTGGATAACGCGGCACGATTTAGTTTTTTGCCTGCCCTGTTTCGAAGTTTCCGTGACCAGCACTGCGCCTGGGAGGCAACGCTGTTTGGTGCAGAACGTACAGATGCTCATTACAACGCTTGTCTGACAGATTTAAGCCGTGCTCGTACCAATAGTCTTAATCAGGCGTTAATCGAACAGCGTATCATCGCAAAATCAGGGCGCGGGTTCGCTGGCTATTATGTCGGAACCGGAGAAGGTGCGGCGTTTCAGGCTTGTGATCGCAAAATTGACTGGTGGGTGACTGGCAATGATGCCCTGTTGGCTTCACTCGAGAGACGTTACACCGATGCAAATAACAGCACGGGCCCGAATCTCTTTTACGCTGAGTTTCGCGGCGAGTTACAGGCCGCACCTGTCTCGGGTGTAGGGTCTGATTACAGTGCCAGTTTGCTTGTGCAGGAAATTAATGTTTTAAGGCCGGTCGCACCAAATGATTGTGAAGCGACGAAGCCGCTGTCAGTCGATAATGTATCGGAGGCAGAGATTGCGAGTAGTGCCGCCACTGTCGACGATTACGCATCGGCGGGTTTTTTATATGGTTATTTTAACCACTGGGTGTCTGCTTGTTCGGTCACTGAAAACAGTGTGTGCAGTACTGAAACTGATGCAAGGTTTGCAAGTGACGGGGATTGGAAGATCAGAGTAGATCGTTCACTGGAAAATGACTGGAGAGTTCAACTGATTCCCACGACCGATGATCAGGTTATAGATAAAGCTTTGGTAGTGCAGATAGATGATGGCGATGTTTTTATAGACAATTCACTACAGGCGCCTTTAATAATTCCTCTGCGCCGGGGTGCAGATATCGCCACAGGTGAATTAGCCCGTCAACTGATTGCGAAGATGCGCAGTGGTACCGAGTTACGTTTTGCGTGGCGTAATCAAACTGATATTGTGTCTGAGCTAAAGTTTTCACTGGACGGTGTAACGCGAGCGCTTGAATTTTTTGATAGCTCGGAGCCTTAAAAGTAGGCTTAAAAACAGTTGCCGCTACAATGGTTACATCAGCGTGGCGCATAATTTGAGTGCCAGGGTTGGTGCTTGCAGTTGGTATCTACATCTATTCGGCCTGCGCCCAGTCATGTAGTGACATCAACTGTGCAACAATACTCGCAGCAACAACAGCATATTGTTTTCCTGCGATTTGCTTTAATCCAACTGGCATATAAAGTCGTGATAACTGATCAGTAGAAGCGCCGCTCTGTAGCAGTCGATCTTTGAATAGTTGTGCTTTACGCTGTGATCCTATGCAGCCAACATAGCGCAAATATTCATGATGCAATGCGTCGCTGCAGTAGTGATAGTCCAAATGATGATCGCCGGTCATGACTATCACGTATGAGTTATGCGGAATATTCTGTAGCCAGCTCGGGTCGTAGTTTTGCTTTACCGTTACTCGCGTAATACTCACAGGTAGTGCGTTCACTTGCCTGTCAATTTCATCTGCTACCGCATGATCGCCCACCAGGCTTAACATCAGTCTGGAATTAATAACGGTGCGTAAAATAAACGAGCACTCGTTACTGACTACAAAGCCACAGCGCGGAAGTGTAGATTGGGCTCGCGTGTTTTTAACATTGATAATCTTTTGAGCATATTCAAAATCAGTGGTGACTGTGGTTTTGATCTTTGCGGTCGCATTGTGTGGTAATTCCCGAATCAGTGCTGTGTCGATATCTTTTTTGTGGTTATCGCGCAGTGTTGTCAACCAGGCGGGATACTGAGTTGCATCGAAATACTCAAACAACACAGTGCAGTGACCATTAGCGGTGTTCGCAATGTTGCCAAGTGCCAGTTCAGCGATCTTGTAGTGTGCCTGTGTATCGTGGGGCGCATGTTCGGCCAGTAGTGAAATTGCAATCGACCGGATTTTTTCGCGTCGGTTGTCTGAATTGATGTGCCCCACCGTATTCGCAGCGGAACAGAACACCCACGCACCCGGGACATCTGGAGAGCTGCCCTCGATGCTGGTTATGGTCGCGAGTACAAAGGGCTCTCTATTGAGAAAAAAGCTGTTTAGGTTTGAGAGCCAGTCAGACAACGGTAGTTCCGGTTGTTAATAGTGTGTATACCAATGGATTGCAGGCGCGAGCTTTTATGCAGAATTGTACCGTGCGGGCTCCTGGTTTATCGATCAGAGTGATCCTCGCTACCTTTGGTTTCCGGCTGCCTGCTGCCCATCTGCCCGAAAGCGCTAAGCGCACAGATTAGTCTCCTGAGAATAAATCAACAATATTTTGACTCTTTTAAGCCTGTTTCCGGTAAATTTGTTACGACGTGAAGAAGGTCAGATGGCTGGATTTCGGAGGATAAGCGGCAGTAGATTGGTTCCTATCATCTATTGGAAAGCTTGTATTCTCGGGCATTAGCCAAATCTCTGCACCGGTCTATACTCTACAACTGAGCGGGGCTGCAATCGGCAGACAACTGTCTGGTTTACTGGCATGATCCTTGGCAGGTTGTTGGTTGGCGACTCGCTGTTGCATACAAGAAAATTCCACCGGATGTAACTACAAGAACAATGAATAAGAAATTAATTGCACCATCAGTGGTCCTTAGTGCCACCTTGCTATCTGGCGGACAACTAGCAGCCCAGAGTTTTGACGGTAGCTTCAGTAAACGCTTTTATATTGGCATCGGCGGAGGCCAGTCGACACTGGAGCCGGATACCAGCGCGATTGCGGGACTCGATCTCGTTGAAGATACAGATACTGCAGCAAACCTGACACTGGGTTTTGATTTCAGCCGAAGGCTGACTGCAGAATTTCAATACACCGATCTCGGAACCGCCGCGCTGTCAGATGGGGACGGTATTACCTACGCTGCAGCTTCAGTGAGCGGTCTGGTTTATCTGCTGAATGCGTTTGGTGCTCCGGAGTTTCTCGACCAGGACGGTTATGACCGTCGCACTGGTCTGTCTTTGTATGGTCGATTGGGTATTGGTGGAACGCAGAACGATCCTTTGCAAACCGTACAATTTGAGCGTGATGGTGATATCCAGGCGATATTAGGCGTAGGTGTGGAATACGCGCTGCCGATAGGATTAGGCATTCGTCTCGAGCACATTACTTACGATGCAGATGCGCAGTATCAAGGTCTGACCCTGCTGTATCGTTTTGGCGGTAGCGGTTTTGGAACGGGACCGTCAGAAGAGCCACCTCTGGTATTGCCTGAGCTGCCCGAATTGCCGGATCTGCCAGCTCCTGAGCCGCTGGAAACCCTACCACCACCTCCACCGCCGCCGCCTGAGTTTCTGCCTGACGAACAGCCGGAGACCAGCGAGCAAATCTCAGAGCCCGCTGTGATCGAGCCATTGGCATCCGATGACTCGGATAGCGACGGTATCAGCGATGCAATCGATGAGTGTTTCAATACGCCACTTGGCACACCAGTCAAGGCCAATGGGTGTGAGATGTTTAACGGAGCACTTGAGGGTGTAAATTTCCTCATTGGTTCAGCGACCTTAACCGAAGCTTCTTTCGTCGTGCTGGACGATGTAGTCAGTACTATGACCGACTTTCCCGAGATCCGTGTATCTGTTCAGGCACACACAGATAGCAGTGGCAACGAGCTCAGCAATCTTGCCTTATCACGTCAACGGGCTCTGTCTGTTGTCAGGTATCTTGTGGGTCGTGGTATCTCTGTTGAGCGATTTGAAGCGCGAGCTTTTGGTCAGTCCCAACCTATTGCTGACAACAACACCCGTGCCGGTCGTTTACTTAACCGACGAGTTGAGTTCAGAACCATTCAGTAGTGCATTTTGAAAACCGGCCAATCTTTCAGGATTGGCTGGTTTTCCAATACCCCCGGTATTTTGCAGTAGGTGTAAAAACTATGAATTTGCGTCGCTCGAGACTTGTGTTGCGTTGCCGCAGCAAAAAAACAACGCATGATAAAACAGCTGCACCGCTTAAACTTGTGGCAGGTCTAGTATTGTTCACCGGCCCTGCGGTCGTACACGCTCAGTCTTTCGGTGCCGACTTTGACGGTGATGGCGTGCCTGATCGGGTTGAAGTTGCCGAGCGGACCAACCCTTCAGACTCTGCAAACTTCATTGATAGTGATGGTGACACTGTACCGGACTACCTTGATAATGATTCGGACGGGGATAATGTTCTCGATCTTTATGAGTTAGGGGGAAACCCTTATCTGGACGCCGATCTCGACGGAGTGCCGGCGTATCTTGACGATAACGACAGTAACTCAGCTATCGGAAATGCAGATGGAAGAGTCAACTCCCGCTTTGACCCTGATCTGAATAATACCGCAGCATTCCAAGACAGCAGTCATGATCATCGTACCGACAGCGATGGTGATGGTGTGCCTGATAGCACTGAGATCGCGGAGCACAGCGATCCTGCAGATAGCGCATCGTTTCTCGATACTGATGGCGATCGTATTCCCGACATCATTGACCCGGACAGTGACAATGATGGTTTATGGGATCAGCTTGAAGCCGGCGCATTGCCATACTTTGACCGCGATTGCGATGGGATTCCTGCCTACCTGGATGATGATGATTTTGTTTATTCGATCAGTAACTCTGATGGTCGAATAGAAACTCTTTTTGACCCGGATGGAGATGGCGTTGCAGCGTTCCAGGAGTCAGCTGATAACAATCGCGATACGGATTCAGACGGTATTCCTGATGCGATAGAGCAGCAACAAAATACCGATGCCAATGATGCGACTGACTTTCTTGATTCCGATGGCGACACCATTCCTGATTTCCTCGATGAAGACGATGACAACGACAGCATCCTCGATGTTATCGAAGGTGATGGAGACAGCGACGGTGATTCAACACCGAACCGTCTCGATCTGGACAGCGATGGTGATGGTATATCGGACGAGGATGAAGGATTGGCAGATAACAATGGAGACTTTATTCCAAACTTTGTTGACCCTGAGACTCAATCGCAGGGACAAGGCGCAGATCAGGACAATGATGGTCTGTCAGATGAACTCGAAGGAATTGCCGATCAGGACAGCGATGGCATACCGAATTTGCTAGACACAGACAGTGATAACGATTCGATACCAGACAGTGTCGAAGGCAATAGTGATCTAGACGCAGATGGCTTGCCAAACTATCTCGACTTGGACAGCGATGGCGATACTATCTCTGATTTCGATGAAGGCACCACTGACACTGACGGCGATTCACGTGGTAACTATGTAGACCTGGATAGTGATGCGGACGGCATACCTGATGGTATCGAGTTAACCGGTGACCCGGATGGTGATGGATTGCCAAATTATCTCGACACAGACAGCGACGGTGATGGCATTAGCGATCTCGTTGAAACCACACTGGATGCTGACTTTGACGGAATTCCCAATTACCTTGACCCCGACAGTGATGCAGACGGAGAACCTGATTCAGTAGAACAACTCGTCGACGCTGATGGTGACAATTTTCCAGCCTTCCTGGATATTGATGATAACGACGCATCGGTCAACGCAGTCGAGCCGGTGGGTTCAGTTACTGTCGGTGGTGGTGGCTGTACCGTGACCACAGGCGCTGCTGATCCATTGTTATTGATTACATCGATCAGTGCTGTGATTGGCCTGATCAGGCGTCGCAAAGTCAGTAGTCATCATAGTTGATTCTGACTTTTTGCGGCACGGCTCCGCCATGCTTCATGCGCCAATACAGATCTCAATTGCGTATCACAGTTGTCAGCGATCACAGTGACTTGCGCGCCGTTGTCAGGATGGAAAAAGGTCAGCTCTTTTGCGTGCAGCAATAGCCGTTCACAGCCGAAGTAATTTTTGAAAAACCGGTTGTGAATCGTTTTTCCATAACTGGTATCACCAATCAGTGGATGGTTGATGTGTTTCATGTGCTGTCTGATCTGATGGCGCCTTCCAGTGACTGGCCGCACTTCTATCAGGCTATAGCGAGTGCTTGGGTATTTATCTACGCGCAGCGGTAACTCTATATCAGCAAGGGTTGTGTAGTGACTGGTTGCAGGCTTGCGCGG
The DNA here is from genome assembly GCA_964593315.1 of uncultured Granulosicoccaceae bacterium. Classification (GTDB taxonomy): domain Bacteria; phylum Pseudomonadota; class Gammaproteobacteria; order Granulosicoccales; family Granulosicoccaceae. Next base: position 2,488 of record CAZQKJ010000003.1, on the reverse strand, counting down.
TTTGTGCGGAGCGTCTTTGTCGCGTACCGGATTATCTATTGTGCCGCAGTCATCGGTGAAACCTCTCACTACACAGTTGTAGCGTTTAGTAATCTGGTTATGTGCAAACTGAGCGGAGACAATCGCTGCCGATTCTTTGTTAAGCGCAAACAGCAACACACCAGAGGTGGGTTTATCAATCCTGTGCACAGGAAATACTTTCGCGTTGATATGTTGCTGCAACCACTCTTGAGCGTTGTGCGTTTCGTAGTAATCAATGGCGCTGCGATGAACCAGCAGACCTGCGGGTTTATTAATCGCGATCATTGATTGGTCACGATACAGGATTTCCGGTGCGGTCATGGACAACAGGTTATCTAATCAGTGAGGTATTTGCTGGGTCTGATTGAAGCTTCTCTACCGATAGAAGTTGCTTGCGGGGTTCAGTGGAGCGACTTTGTTCAGGTGTGCTCTTTATCTACAGTGACGGTGGCTTCGATTTCTTCTTTTTCCAGGCGTTTCCACAGATCTTCAATCCAGCCTTTCATGATCAACGATTCTTCCCACCGGTTTGACATTTCCATGCCGTCTGCACCTGTCATTGCATACTCTGGAGGCGCCAGTTCGGTCTGGAATATCAGTGTGCCAGTGTCCGGTGCGCGTTTTCTCCAGTAGCGAAAGCCTGCCTCCCACCAGTCGAGAAACTGAACCACCCACTTCTGGTGCTGAGGAAACTCCAACTGCAACTGTATTTGCTGACCCGAAGAGATGCGTCCCTGAAATGCGTCAGCGCGGCGCAGGATTTTGTCAAACAATTCGGTTTCATCGCGGCGCAGTGGCAAATTGATCTCCCGGTCGACCACATAGTGTGAAAGATCTACCGAGAGTTTCATATCCGGCACTGCCTCGAGCAGCGCGGTTGTGTAACCGAGGTCGTTCGTTACCGAGTTGCGATGGGTTTCAAACTCTATATTGACGTCTTCTTTCTCAGCTTCTTCCATCCAGTCCTGCACCATTAAGGAGGCTTCCTCGACGCTGCTCGGTACAACCTGTGCGATGATGTTCACTACCACGGCATCAAATTCCCGGGCCATTTTCAACACGGGCAGTACGTCTTCCATACTGGCAGGGTAGGCGTTGATCACGCAGCCGAGTTCATACTGGCGGAAAAGCGGTGCCGTCTTGTATGCTGCGTCCAGATCGGCCGCGGACAGATCGATGGCCATGCCCGCAAAGCCGGCATTTTTTACCAGAGCAAAGCTTTCTTCTGTGGAGGCAGACGGATGGCTGCCACGACCAGAATCCATGGCCCACAAAGATTGAAATATATCGAGTCTGGGCACAGGCCCTCCCGGATAACGTGCGTGGACAGTAACAGCGCCACGATATTAAAACAAAGTCCCGACAGCAACTGCTGAGTGGGCTACATTTACCGTGTCCGGTGTGGCGGGTTGAATCCGTAATCGCACTGATGTGGAACTTGTATAATAACTAACTTTACAAAGCTTTACCGAACATTACTGTGCTTTGATGTTGCCACTGGATTACCCTGATTTGTGCAACAATGCAGGAAGTGGTTAGTAGACAGCTCGATACCTCATCAGGGGGTGGTGCATGAGTGTGTTGAGTGACCCTTCATTTGAATTAAAACAAAGACTTACACAATCTGAGCTTAAAGGAAATAATATATGCACTTTCACAACAAGTATCTGGCTGAGTTATTCGGCACTTTCTGGCTGGTGCTGGGTGGATGCGGATCGGCGGTTTTTGCCGCAGGCTTCATGGCCGATGCAGGCATCAACATCGGGCTGGTCGGCGTGTCATTCGCGTTCGGTCTAACAGTTCTGACGATGGCTTACGCAGTCGGCCACGTTTCTGGTGGACATTTCAACCCCGCTGTGTCAATCGGGCTTTGGGTTGGCGGTCGATTTGGTTTCGGTCACCTGATTCCTTATATCGTGTTCCAGGTACTTGGCGCAATTGCTGCGGCATTCGTACTGTGGTGGTTCATGAATGACAGTGGTAACACTGACGCTGCAGCAACGCTTGCTTCGAACGGCTTTGGTGACAATTCTCCAGGCGGGTTCAGCATGGAAGCCGTGATCGCGATGGAAGTCATCATGACTGCTTTCTTCCTGATCATCATCATGGGTTCTACCGATGACCGTGCACCGGCAGGTTTCGCTCCAATTGCAATCGGTCTTGGTTTGACTCTAATCCACCTGATCTCTATTCCTGTTTCAAACACCTCTGTAAACCCTGCAAGAAGTACCGGCCCTGCGTTGGTAGCTAAGTTCTTCGGTGATGGTGATCAGGTTCTGATCGACCAGCTGTGGGTATTCTGGGCAGCGCCAATTGTTGGTGCGGTTCTGGGAGCTATCATCTATCGTCTGATCGTTTCAGGTGCAGCACCTGCTGAGAAAGAAGCAGAGCGCGTTGAGTACCGTGAGCCTGAGTATCGCGAGCGTCCAATGGATCGTGAATACGCAGACCGTGGTGACTACCGTGC
>CAZQKJ010000002.1:0-36402 GCA_964593315.1 uncultured Granulosicoccaceae bacterium | reverse complement strand
GGCGATATGTTGCAGGAGGCGTCCGGTGGTTACTTTCCATCAACCACTCACAGAGTGGTTAATCCAGAAGGTGCGGATCACAATCGATCAAGGGTATCGATTCCATTATTTTTGCACCCGCGCCCTGAAGTGGTGTTATCTGCAAGGCATACCGCTGGTAGCTATCTTGAAGAGCGGCTGGCAGAATTGCGCCAGGTAGAAGATTAAGTAATTTTAGTTTAACTTCACTGCTTAAAGCCTCGGTATGCGCTTGCAATGTGTGTCAGGTTGGTGGGTTGCAATGCATAGTGAGATGCAATAGATTCTCTTTGTACAAGACAGTGTAGAGGAGCATGATGTGATGATTTCAATGGTTATGGCCATGGATAACAATCGCCTGGTAGGAAAAGATGGTGGGCTGCCGTGGCATATTTCTTCAGACCTTAAGTATTTCAAGCGCGTCACTATGGGCAAGCCAATGATTATGGGTCGCAGGACTTTTGAATCGATTGGCAAGCCCCTGCCAGGCAGACCTAACATTGTGATTACTCGCAATAAAGACTGGGATGCAGACGGTGTGCAGGTTGCGTCGTCTTTTGATCAGGCGGTTGAGTATGCCAGACAACATGATTCGCAAGAGGTGATGGTGATCGGTGGTGCTTCAGTTTGCGAGCAAGCTATGCCGCAAACGCAACGACTGTATCTGACCGTGATCGATCATGAATTTGACGGCGATACCTGGTTGAAAAGTTATCAGCCGCAAGACTGGCGCGAGCTATCCAGCGAAGTTCATGATGAAACGGATGCAGGGGGTTATCGATTTACCTACTATGTACATGAGAGGATTGACAGGTAGCTGATCCCGATATTTTTTGTAGTTGTGTGGCGGTGGTTATATACACATAGCTGTCTGCCTGTAGTCGGGGTGGCATAAGCATTTCACCGGTACATGATTTCGTTAACGTAGTACACGTCATCCTGCACATGAATGCCCAGCGTAATCAGTGTTTCGTTTTTTTCAAAAATGCCTCGCCAGTTATATCTTATACAGCCCGGGTGTTTGTCCGGGTTATCAGCGTCGATATGACCCTTTAATGAGCCGAGGTATTCACGGCTTTTGTAGCTGCCCAAATCTTCAGCGATGCACATTAGTTCTTTTTTAAATCTTGATGGCCCAAAATCTTTAAGGATGTCAGGGGCGAAGCGTTTGGTGAATAGCTCGTAGTCACCTTGTTCTGATGACTCAGCTTCAATCATTTCATCCAGATACTGTTCAGCCATTGCCAGTAGTGTTGGTTCGTCCTGCATGTTGTTACTCCTTAAGTATTAGTCGTTACAACGAATTGAGAATACTTCTTTGTCCTCTACTCTTAGTGCGGTCAGTGAGTTGCCCCAGGCACATCCACTATCCAGTGCATAAAATTTATTATGTTGGCGGTATCCGGCAGATGCCCAGTGGCCGAAGATTACTGTGTAACCTGACAGATTTTTGTTGTCAAATTCAAACCAGGGAGTAAGGTGTGAGGGTTGCTTTCCCGGTGGTACGCTATATTCGTATTCGGGGCTTGCATCTGTTTCGCAGTAGCGCATTCGGGTTAGACAATTCAGTGCATAGCGTAGTCGCTGCGGTGAATGTCTGGCGTTTTTCCAGCTGCCTTCGGTGTCACCGTAAAGGGATGCTAAATTATCTTTGCTGGCTACTGATCGCAACTTGCTTTCTATTTCATCTTTTAGTGTGTGAAGGGTTTTTAAAGACCAGTTTGGATGAATGCCAGCATGCACCATGATAGTTTTATGGTGTATGTGTATCACCGGCAGCGATTGAAGCCAATGAATGAGCTCGTCAGAATCCTGGGCTTCCAGTGTTTTAAAAAGTGTGCTGTCTTTATCGCGTAGTTTCCGAACACCGTAGTAGAGCGACAACAAATGGATGTCATGATTGCCGATTACAGTGACCGCTCTATCTCCCAGTGATTTGACAAACCGCAGTGTTTTAAGAGATTTTGGGCCGCGGTTGATCAGATCACCGGTGAACCATAGTTTATCTGTGCTTTCATGGTAGTTGATTTTTTCAAGCAAACGGCAAAGCGAATCGTAGCAGCCATGGATGTCGCCTATTGCGTAGGTTGCCATTGAATCGTGCGACTAATGTAGCGTGTGTGGGCCTGACAATACAAAATCAGGTATGACAGCATCAAACTCTTCGCCTTGATCATCGATCATCTGATAGCTACCCCCCATTGTGCCGACTGGTGTCTCCAGAATCGTACCGCTGGTGTACTGATAGCCCTGGCCAGGTTTGATCAAGGGTTGTTCGCCAACCACACCATCACCCTTAACTTCTTGAGTTTTACCATTGCCATGAGTGATTACCCAGTGCCGTGTGAGTAGTTGCGCGGCGATTTCACTCTGATTGGTAATAGTGATGGTGTAGGCGAATACAAAGCGCTGATCGTCCGGGTCTGAATCCGCTTCCAGATAGCGTGTTGCAACGTCAATTCTAATCCGACCGTCGCTGTTACTCGGCAGCTCTCGGTCTTTTGAGTCTGTCACACTGTGTCCTGGCTAAATGCGTTGTTGGATAGGCAATTGTATCGGTTTAAGTTGCCTGTACAGGATAGAATTTCCAGTCAGTCATGCCTTAATTGTGCACGCGAATACTAGCCAGAGGATTGCACAGTGCGCCAGCCCGGATCAAGCCGATCAAGCATCCGCAAATAGGCGGGCCACTCGGGTAGCAATACTGCGGCACCTCCCTGCGATGCACCGCTTTCAAATTGATCTCGTGTTTTTAGTACAGAATCCGGCGACGGTCGCTTGAGCGTTGCACCGCCTGCTACCGCTGCCATAGCTTTTAGTTGTACACCTGCGCAATCCTCAAAATGGTACAGGCGTGTAATTGCATGCGCGATACTCGGGCCACTAACAATCAATCCGTGGTTGTATAGAAGCATTGTGTGATTGGTGGGGCCGAGATCTTCAATCAGGCGTTGGCGCTCTTCAAGGTCGAGTGCAATGCCTTCGAACTCGTGGGTGCCAATACGGTCATGAAACATGCAACCCATCTGTGTGAGTGGAATAAATCCTTCAGCCAGACAACACACGGCGGTGGCGTTTTGCGAGTGCGTGTGAGCGATACAGACAAGATCCGGACGTGCTGCATGAATTGCTGAATGTATGGTATACCCTGCAAGGTTTACCGGATGGGGACTGTTGTCTACCTTGTTACCGTCGATATCGATCTTGACGAGATTGGCTGGAGTTATTTCGTCATAGCTGTGTCCGAACGGATTGATTAGCAGGTGTTCTGTGCCCGGGATTCTTGCAGTGATATGGTTATAGACCTGCGATGTCCAGCCGTGAAAGTGCACGATCCTGTAGGCCGCTGCCAGGTCCACACGGGCTTGCCACTCCACATCGCTGAAAGGCGTGCCGCTCGGGTCGGTTGGCTCAGACTGATTGGTGCTCGGTTTTGAGGCCATCCGGGTTCAGCTAGTTACGGTACAGGCTGACAGGTTACAACAATAAACTCTGTTGCCGCAATGCAAGTGATGGCGACACGATCACGGGAGTAACAAATGCGTATAGCAGTGCTAGGCGCTGGTGCGATGGGCTCATGGTACGGAGGTTTTCTTGCACGCGCAGGGCACGAAGTCCAGCTGCTGACCCGCAACGATGAGCATATCAGAGCGGTCACAGAAAACGGGCTTGAGATGCGAGGTGCATACGGTGAATTCACTGTAGATCTTGCGATTAGCCGGCCGGAGGAATTTAGAGGTGGTGTAGAGTTACTGCTCACGCTGACCAAAACGTTTCAGCTAGAGCAGGCGATGCACTGTGTCCAACAATCACTGGATCCGGCAACCACGGTTTTAAGTCTGCAGAATGGACTGGGCAATGCTGAGGTCATTGAACGATACGTCGGCCGGGACAATACTTTTATTGGTGTCAGCTTGCTGCCGATTGATAAAATTGCACCGGGTGTGCTGGAAGCTACCGGTAAAGGTGGAACATGGTTTGGACAGATAGATGGCGGGCAGGTTGATCGAGCCAAAGCTATTCAAGCGGTATTTTCCGGCACACCACTCGATGTACAGCACGATCCTGATATCTTGCAACGGGTGTGGGAAAAAGTGGCTTTTAATGCGGGTATGAATGCTGTGTGTGCATTGTGTCACGCCACCCCGGGTTTGATTGGTGATTCCAAAGCTGCCACGCTCTTGTTAAGAGACGTGGCGGATGAAGTGGCGCGTGTAGCACTGGCTGAGAATGTTTGCATAGATAATGAGTCTGTATACCGGACTATCCGTTTTGCCTGTGAACATCATCGGAACCATAAACCTTCTATGTTGCAGGATCTGATGAATGGTAAAACAACTGAAATCAGTGCCTTGAATGGTGCAGTTGCGGTGCGAGGGAAAAAGGCCGGGATAGATACGCCTGTTAATTCTATGCTGGATGCTATGGTGCAACTCGCTGAGCGCGGGCATTCGATCTGATATTATGTTCTTTCGGTGGGCTGTGCCTATTCTTTAGGTCGTCGTGATTTGCGGCAGTATTCATTTGGTCTAATTAAAGTGACGGTGGATAAAAAATGGTGACTGGTAGTTGCTTATGCGGTGTTGTTCAGTACCGCATCACCTGTGAGCCTGGAAAGATTCAGATTTGTCATTGCAGCCAGTGTCGTAAAGGGCAGGGTAGTGCGTTTGCCAGTAACATCCCGATCGATAAAAATCACTTTGAAATCACCGAGGGGCTAAAGGCGTTAAAGTCGTTTGAATCCCCTACTCGTGGGGGTAAGTGCCGGGTCTTTTGCAGTGAATGCGGCTCACCGGTATTCAGTCGATTAGATTCCGCGCCGGATATTGTCAGGGTGAGGGCGGGTTTGCTTGACGTTCCGGTACCACTAGAGGTGGCACATCACCAGTTTGTACTGGATAAGGCAGATTGGTTCGAGATAAGTGATGATGCACCGCAATTTGATGCATTCCCGCCAAAGTAGATCTATTAATCGGCTACCAATCGGGTAAGCGCTGCGTAGTTTTCTATATTCAATGTTTCAGCACGAGCCCCTGGATCAATGTCAGCTGATTCGATCTGTTGTTCGCTTAGTATGCCTTTGAGATTATTGCGGATGGTTTTGCGTCTGTGCGCAAAAGATGTTTTTACAACGCGATTAAATTTCTCATGCAGCTCATGCTCAATCTGTGGCTCTACTCTCGGGGTCAGCGCTATGAAGCCAGATTGTACTTTTGGGGCTGGTGAAAAAGCAGTGGGTGGCACTTCTATCAGTGCTCGCGCTTCACAGACATTCTGTACGACTACAGACAGTTGCCCGTAGTGTTGGTCTCCGGGTTGTGCACAAAGACGCGCGACCACTTCCCACTGCAGCATGAAGTGCATGTCGATAATGTTATCGATACTTTCAAGCAGGATAAAAATTAACGGCGTGGCGACGTTATAGGGCAGGTTTCCCACCAGCCGCAGTGGCAGACCCTCACCCAGCGCGTTAAAGTCTGTTTGCAGTGCATCACCTTGTCTGAGCTCAAAGTGTTTGTGGTGTGACAATCGGGTTTGCAGTATCGGGATTAAGTCACGGTCGAGTTCCAGCGCCAGCAGCGGTTGCCCCAGCTCGAGCAATGCGCCAGTCAGCGCGCCTCTGCCAGGTCCAATTTCAATTAAGCGGTGGTTTTTTTCAATCGGTCTCTCAAAGAGCGCTACAATCTGCTGAATGATTTGTACGTCGATTAAAAAGTTCTGACCGAAACGCTTACGCGCCAGATGTCGCGGCATGTTTAAGCGCCTGCCACGGTTTTACGAGTGCGGTTAATACCTGCAAGCTTGATGGCCAGGTTGATGGCAGCTTGCAGACTGCCACTATCGGCTTTATCGGTGCCTGCAAGGTCCAGTGCCGTGCCGTGATCAACTGACGTTCTAATAATGGGCAGGCCGAAAGTAATATTAACCGCGCTGCCAAAGCCTGCGTACTTTAAAACTGGCAGGCCCTGATCGTGATACATCGCCAGCACGGCATCGGCGTCTTTAAGGTGCCGCTCTGTAAACAGTGTATCTGCAGGCAGTGGGCCGCTCACATTGATGCCTTTTGACCGAGCGGTATTTATTGCAGGTATAACGATATCGATTTCCTCTGTGCCCAGATGACCGGATTCCCCGGCGTGGGGGTTGAGTCCGCAAACCAGTATGTGTGGTGCTTCGATCTGGTATTTGTTGATCAGATCGCGGTGTAGGATAGTCAGGCAATCAACAATGGCATCGTGACTGATCGCCGCTGCAACATCTTTAAGTGGAAGATGAGTGGTAACCAATGCCACCCGCAAGGTATCGGCTACCAATACCATCAGTGGCGTTGCGTTCAACCGTTCTGCTATGTATTCGGTGTGGCCTGAAAACGGAATCCCTGCATCGTTTATGACACCCTTGTGTACCGGGCCTGTGACCATGGCATCGAACAGCCCCGTGCTGCATCCATCGACCGCGGTACGAATAGACTCAAGTACGTAGTCTGCATTAGCTGGATCAAGTGTGCCTGCAACAGACGGTGTAACCGTGCTTAAGGGCAGGATGCTGACGCCTGCTATTGCAGTATCCGGGTCGAAGGTTTTAAAGGCACTGTGTTGAAATGATGATCTTGTCTTTAGTACCGCAGGATCAGCGATGATCACCAGCTCTGTGTCAGACCTGGCGCTTAAGCCTGCACATAAGTCTGGTCCTATGCCTGCAGGCTCTCCCGCGGTGATAGCTATCCGGACAGGCTTACTCATTAGGCAAAGGGTTGATCCGGTTATTCGTAATTTTGCGCGAACCCGCGCAGTTCTACATAGGCACTGTCACGCAGAGAGCTCAGCCATAGGTCAAATTTGTCTTCGGCTTTTTTCTGTCTGAGTTGTTCGCGGGCTCTGCCTTCGATCTCGGCTTCCGGCTTTTCTTCCACTTCCTGCTCTAGCACTTCTACTATGTGCCAGCCGAATGCAGTCTTGAACGGCTGGCTGTAGACATTGACCGGGGTTGAAAAAGCCACCTGTTCGAACTCTTTGACCATTTCACCAGCGCCAAACCAACCGAGTGATCCACCTTTCTCGACGCTTGATGGGTCTTCTGAATAGGTGTTAACGACTTCTTCGAATTCGGCACCACTGTCAAGTTGCTGTTGAACTTCTCTGATGCGTTGCTGAGCTTCTGTATTGCTTCGGCCACCGCGTGTGCTAACCAGAACATGTCGTGCGCGAACCCGGCTTGGTGTTGCCTGGCTGATGGTGGTCCTGGACACTAGTTTAAGTACGTGAAAGCCTGCAGCACTTCTCAATGGTTCTGTAACATCTTGTTCCTGCAAGCCGTCCATTTGATCTGCGAACAGTTTGGGCATGTCATCAAGGCTTAGTGTGCCAAGATTGCCGCCTTCTACGTCACCGCCATTGGATCGTGCCGCTCTGACCAGTGCTACAAAGGCTTCTCCGTCACGTGCACGACTAGCCAGTGATTGAGCCACCTGAAGCGCTTCTGTTTCCTGTTGCGTATCTGCCTGTTGTGGCAGTTTTACCAGTATGTGTTCAAGTGTGTAGCGAAACTCACCATCTGTGGATGCTCCTGTACTGAGCAGTTCTTCAACTTCGGCGTCAGACACAAACAAGTTAGATTCTATCTCACGTCTGGTCAGAGCTTGCACAATCAGGCTCTTGCGCAGGTCTTCCCGGAACTGAAGAAAGTCGAGGCCCTCTCTGGTGACCGAGTCGCGCAGTTGACTCAAAGAAAGTTTGTTACTGTTTGCCATTTCTTCGAGTGCTCGTTGCAGGCGACTTTCGTCTATGCGGATGTTTCTGCGCTCGGCTTCCTGCAGTTGTATGGAGCGAATAATCAATCGCTCCACAATCAGTCGATTGAGCTCTTCACCTTTGGGTAAACCCGGCTGGTTTTGAACCAGCATGGTTTCTCTTTCACGGATAAATTCACTGTTGAGTACGATATCGTCATTGACGATCGCTATGATGCTGTCGACCGCGGTTTCAGCGCTGAACACTGACGGGGATACTGCTAACAATGCAGTTATCGACAAACGGCGGAGCAGGCTTTTCATGGAGTGCGAACCTGAAGATAAAAGAGGGTAGTTTTTCATTGGCATTTTGTCTGGCCGTGGTTAACTGATAGCGTGACGCGTGACAAGTGCAGCTGAGCGGTCTGGCATTCGCCGGACAGGTTTGTGCTAACTGTCATTTGCAGTATAGCCACCCACCGCCTCACTGAGCAGATCACCGATATTCTGGCCGACCGGCGCCAGGCCTTTCAATACCAGTTGGATAAAAAAGGAGGTAGTGGTGTCCGTACCGTCGTCTGTGATGAAGCGACGCGCGGCGGTGCGTACTGCCCAGCAGCAGCTATCGTACTCGACGCCGAGCAGTGTTTCGATTGATTGTTTGTTATCCAGAGAGTAGTTCCAGGCACTCGCTACACGCCAGTTATTTTTGATTGGCCAGGCGATCGAGGCGTGTAAAAACTCACCTTCACCGCGAATAAATCGGTGGCCGATATTGACCAATCTGCTAGTGCCATCGCGATAGCGGATAGCGGCCGACGCTCGCTGCGTTTCGTCGCTGGAAGGATCCCACTGGATTGTGGTATCGCCACTCCAGTTTTCATCAAACTCAAGAACCAGTTCTCCAACGATATCCGAGCCCGAACTGGTCTCTGGTTCTTCATCGGGCAATGTGACCGTGCGATCTTCAAAGTAGAGGATCTGACCGATAGCGGCGAGAAATTTTTCGCGCCCTTCAGAATTAATCAGGCGTGAACTAAATGCCAGGCTTAGCTGATTGGCATCGTTAATACGGTCGGCACCGGAGAATCGGTTCTCACGGAATAGTTGCGAGAAATTAAAATCCAGTGCACCCGTATCGAATAGAGGTATATCGTCCTGAGCAGATCGTTTTGAGTACAGATAGTAAGCTCGTGGCTCAAGCGTCAGTAAGCTACCATCAAAACTATTAAAGCGATCAAAGTACAAACCTGTATCCACCGATAACACCGGTATTGTTCTCGATTGAGAGTTAGCGCCGCGCAAATCATAGTTTGTGTGCCGTACGCTGCCTGCGACCGAAGAAAACCATGACTTGCGGTTGGTATTCCACTCAACTCTGGGTTTTATATCCAGACGCGTGCCTGTGATCGAGTTGTCACGATCAAAGAACACCCACTCAGCGTTTACTTCTGCTTCAATGCTTTTATCTGCAAATGACTTTGCGTAATCCAGTGTCAGCTGTGGAAGCTTTTTGTAGGGTCTGTCTTCGGCAACAATAGCGTCATCAACCGTTTGATAGCTTAAAAATCGGGTCCTGAATTCATAGTTTCTTGCGGTGTAGGTTAAATCTGCACGGCGCTGCAGGTGGGTAATACTTGCAATATTTAAGGTGTCACCCAGATCTTCAAAGTAATCTCTGTCACCGACTGAGCTGAAATCAATCAATGTTGTCCATCGCCTTGACAGTCCGCCCAGGTGCCTGAACCTTGTAAAGTATCGATTTGCTCCACTGGTAAACTGATCATCGTCGCTCATGAACTCGTGGTTGAGCACCCAGCTACCGATGGTATTGAGATGACGAACCTCGGTCTGTAGTTGGATGCCGCGATCAGACATAGCGCGGGTTACGAACGTTGCGTCCCAATTGGGACTTATGTTCCAGTAAAATGGTTGTCGGTATTCAAACCCAGTTTGATCAGTGATATCTAATCGTGGAGTAAGAAAACCGGTCTTGCGCTGGTTGCTTATCGGGAAGCTAAAAACCGGTGCATAAAAAATCGGAACATCCTTAAAGCGCAAAGTGATATCACGCGCTGTACCGATACCCGCTTTAGAATCGAGCTTGATGCTATCGGAGCTGATTAGCCAACCGTTGTTACCCTCAGGGCAGCTGGAGTAGGTAGCGTCTCTGAGGCGTAAATTACCTCTTATATCTCGGAGGATTGTCTCGGCACGGCCTTGTGATGTTGCTTCACCACTGCTAACTCGGTAGCCGGAATCACCGATTATAAAAGTGCCGTCTTCAATATTTATTTCAGCGTCTGTGCTGTCAACTGTCACTCCGTCGGTTTCATAGAGCACTTTGCCATCGACTGTGACCACATTGCTTCTGGTGTCATAACGTGCGTTCTCAGCTGTTAACCTGCCTTCGCTGTGATCAATTGAAATAGTGCCCGTGAGCAGTATTTGCTCAGGGTCTTCAGGGTCGCTGATGGCACTGTCTGCTGACAGCAATACAGTGTCATCTGATTCACTGGTGGCACGGGAGCTTCCGAGGCTGGGTGCCAGTCGATCAAATGTGTAGCTCTCATCGGCACCTGCAAGAGTGCAGTGCGCTTCTGTGGCGTTAACACCTGGTTGTGTCTGCAACTGGGCATTAGCCGATACCGCACCCAGCTGCACCAGCAATCCGATAGAGGCGATAACCCACTTGCGCATGGTTTTATACTGGCGCTCGCGCACTGCGACACAATGTCTGTCTGTGAGCTTGTGTTTTGGGGATTTCAACGTGATGCTGAGCTTCGGGTTCGATCCCCTAAGAATAACGGTTTTTTCGGCTGCGCGACGGATCGCAACGTGTCAATCTATTCGGAATTGATGTTTTATCTTTTTTAAAAATCCTTTGTAACACGGGAGATTGTCGGTTGTGGCAAGTGATATCAAGATGGAGGAGGGCTGGAAATATCAGCTGGCGTCCCAGTTCGATCAAACCTACATGCAGGAGCTGCGCACGAAGCTGGTCCAAAGGCACAAGGCCGGTGCCACTATTTATCCGACCGCGGATAACTGGTTTAGCGCGTTTAATCTGACTCCTTTCAATGACGTGAAGGTAGTTATTCTGGGGCAGGATCCCTACCACGGACCCGATCAGGCGCACGGTCTGTGCTTTTCGGTATTGCCTGGCGTTCGCATTCCGCCCTCCTTGCGGAATATATATAAAGAGCTGCGGGATGATCTTTCCATCGAACCGGTGCAGCATGGTTACCTTGAGTCATGGGCTACACAGGGCGTATTTCTACTGAACAGTGTACTGACAGTTGAGCAGGGTGCGGCCGCTTCACACCAGGGGCTCGGGTGGGAGACTTTCACCGACGCGGTCATTGAAGCCTTAAATACCCGTACTGACAATACGGTCTTCATGTTGTGGGGCGGGTATGCGAAACGCAAGGGCCAGATGATTGATCAGAAACGGCATCTGGTGTTGCAAAGTGCCCATCCATCGCCGTTGTCTGTGCGCGGATTTACCGGGTGTAAGCATTTTTCCAAAGCCAACGCTTATCTTGCGCAGTGCGGCAAAGACACGATTAACTGGCAGCTGCCGACCACTGTCAACACTCACGAGATTGCCTAAGTGTTTGAAACTGTTGGGTAAACTGCGTCTTTGACACTGTATGTACAGAGCCTGGCTTACTGCTTTGGTGGCTCGTGTCAAGACCTGCAATCAGGCGGAAATGTGGCGCGATGGCAGATGGTCTATATCCTTGGGACGGTTTATTTCGTCTTTTGCTTGTGTCCGTGTTGTTGCATAGGGCAAAATTCGCCTCAGAATTCAATCGTTGACTGCTTAACCTGCAGGATTCGGCCAAAAATCAATACCTTCCAATTTTATAACAGAGGAATTAGCTGATGGGATTTATTCCGGTACTGCTGGGCGTGCTTGGGCTCGCTATGGCGGTTTATGTGTACATGCAGGTCTTGAAGTACCCGCAGGGTGAGGGCAAGGCCGCGGAAATTGCCCGGGAAATCCAGAAAGGCGCAATGGCTTTTTTGATTCGCGAATACTCCATTCTGTTTTTGTTTGTGATTGCCGTGGCGGCACTGCTGTTCTACGCCTTTGAGACTAATCACACTGCCATTGCATTTCTGACAGGGGCCTTTATCTCCGCTGCTGCTGGCTGGTTCGGTATGTACACAGCCACGCGTGCAAATGTGCGCACAACGGTTGCCGCTGCCGAGAAAGGCGCATCAGAGGCGCTGACCGTGGCATTTTTTGGTGGCTCGATTATGGGTCTGACCGTGGCGTCAGCAGGTTTGCTGGGTCTGGGTCTGTTGTACTGGTTTTGGGGGCATGAACATGCAGAAGCGATCCATGGATTCGGTATGGGTGGTTCGCTGGTAGCACTGTTCTCGCGTGTCGGTGGCGGTATCTTTACTAAAAGTGCTGACGTTGGTGCGGATCTCGTGGGCAAGATCGAAGCGGGTATTCCGGAAGATGATCCCCGCAACCCGGGTGTTATCGCTGATAACGTAGGTGATAATGTTGGTGATATCGCAGGTATGGGTTCTGATATTTTTGAATCCTACTGCGGCAGTATGATTGCAACCATCGCTATTGCCTCCACCATGACTGTGGCTGAACTGGCGCGGCTTGGAGACAATGTTGCGAAAGAGGCCGTGAGCTTCCTGCCTCTGGCATTGTCATCGGTTGGTCTGCTTTGCTCTATCGCCGGTATCTTTATGGTTAAGCGTATGTCTGACAAATCGCCGGAACAGGCGCTGCGTTACGGTACGATTGGCGCGACACTGATTTTTATTGTTGCCGCTTTTATCGTCACATTGATGAGCGGTGTCAATCTGAATGTCTGGATGTGTGTGGTCGCTGGTGCCGTGGGCGGTATGGTGATTGGTTTGGTTACCGAGTTCTACACGGGCGGTGCGCCAGTGCGTCGTCTCGCAAAAGACGGTGAGACCGGCCCTGCGACTATTATGATTTCAGGTTTGGCGCTAGGTATGGAATCAGTGGTGGTCCCGGTGCTAACGCTTTGCGTCATCATTTTTACTGCGAGCTCTCTGGTGGGTCTTTACGGTGTTGGGATTGCAGCAGTAGGCATGCTTGCAACAGTGGGTATTACCATGGCAATTGATGCTTATGGTCCGGTGGCGGATAACGCCGGTGGTATCGCAGAGATGGCAGGTCTGGGTGAAGAAACTCGCGCTATCACTGATGGTCTCGATGAGGTGGGTAACACCACAGCAGCTATTGGTAAGGGCTTTGCGATTGGTGCTGCCGGACTTGCCGCCCTTGCTATCATTGCCGCGTTTATTCAAACCGTGAAACTCAATAACCCTGATTTTAGTCTCGATATCGGTAACCCGATTGTGCTGGTGGGTATGTTTATCGGCGGTATTTTCCCGTTTCTGGTCAGTGCAATCACCATGCGTGCCGTGGGTTCTGCTGCGTTCGATATGATCAAAGAGATTCGTCGGCAGTTTCGTGAGATTCCAGGTTTACTTGAAGGGACTGGTAAGCCGGACAACGCGCGTTGCGTAAAGATTGCAACGACTGCAGCGCTTAAACGTATGATCCTGCCTGGCGTGCTGGCAGTGGGTGCTCCTCCTGTCATCGGTTTTGGCTTAGGTGCCGAAGCACTGGGTGGCTTTCTTGCCGGTGCTCTGGTTGGCTGTGTGATGCTGGCGCTGATGATGGCGAATGCTGGTGGTGCATGGGATAACGCTAAAAAGTATGTAGAGAAAGGTAACCTGGGTGGTAAAGGTACTGAGACTCACGCTGCAGCCGTAGTAGGCGATACAGTGGGCGATCCGTTCAAAGATACTTCTGGTCCTTCCATGAATATCCTGATTAACGTGATGGCAATTGTTTCATTGGTTATTGCGCCGTTACTAACTTAGTTGTTGTAAGCAGTTTGTAGTGTTTAAAAAACCCGGCTACATGCCGGGTTTTTTTATTGTGGGTGTTACACATAGGAAAAGTGAGCTGTTGTGAATCAAATTAATTCTCTTCCGGTATGACAAATATCGCATCATGGATATCGAGATTAATGCTCTGAATTGATTTTATTTCCAGGCGCTTCCCATGCTAAAACTTCTGTTAATACTGTTGTTGTCGCTTACCGGTGCTGCGCAAGCTGACTACAGTGAGCACCCGAAAGGCAAAAAGTTTATTGCTGAAATGGTCGATAAACATCAACTTAATGCGGCCCATGTAACCGCTGCACTTAAAAATGCTCGCCGCAATGAAAGAGTGCTGGAGCTGATCCAGAGACCAGCTGAAAAGCGACTGCAATGGAAGGATTATCGAAAAATATTCCTCACCGATGAAAGAATCGATGCCGGTGTCGACTTCTGGCTGCAGCACGAAAGCATTCTTACCAAAGCGCAACAACAGTATGGTGTTCCGGCATCAGTCATTGTATCGATCATCGGCGTTGAGACTTTTTACGGGCGTATCAGAGGAGGTTTTCCGGCGCTTGATGCATTGAGCACCCTCGCCTTTGACTACCCGCCGCGAGCATCGTTTTTTACCAGTGAACTTGCGCAGTTGTTTTTGTTGGCTGAGGAGAACAACCTTGATCTAACAGAGCTTGAAGGCTCCTACGCCGGTGCGTTTGGCATGCCGCAGTTTATTTCCAGTAGTTATCGCGCTTATGCCGTCGACTTTGATGGTGATCAGGAACACGATCTTTGGCAGAGCGTGCCAGATGTGGTTGGCAGTGTTGCCAACTACTTTGATCGTCATGGCTGGAAAAAAAATCAGCCAGTAGTCGAGCAGACTCCGGTAACAAAGGCTGCCAGCAAGCTGGTTGTGGACAATCCGAAACCTTCAATTTCGTATGAAACGCTCGCGAACGCAGAGATCTATCCAAAACGTAAAGGCACTGGCGAGTACAGCTTATTAAAGTTAGAGGCCGAATCAGGGGTTGAGTACTGGATAGCGCATCACAACTTTTATGTGATAACGCGCTACAACCATAGCAACCTCTACGCGATGGCTGTGCATGAGCTCAGTCAAAAAATAAAATCGCGCAAAGACAATCGCTAACCAGGGCGGTTTGTTTGCGCCCGAGGGTAAGTTATGAAATTCAACAATTCCGCTATTGTTGGTCTTGTCTGCGCTTTTGCATCCGGCTGTGCGTATTTGCCTGAAGGGCATCCGGCACGTACCAACCAGATCGCTAAAGAAGTTACAAAACAAATTGAAGGACAGAACTCAACCGGAGAGCTGTTCATTGACGATGACGCGATTGTGCGGGCATCTCAAAGCTCAGAGCCGAGTGGTCTTCAGATCAGAAAGAGCCCACGCGGCAATATGGAATCTTACGTCGTGCGCGGCCAGCGCTACCACACCTTGGATAGCTCTGAAGGATACTCTGCTAAAGGCGTTGCCTCATGGTATGGCCCCAACTTTCATGGCCGTACAGCATCCAGTGGTGAAGTGTATGACATGTACCGCCTTACAGCTGCGCACAAGACACTGCCACTGCCCACTTACGCGAAGATCACACACCTTGAGAACGGTCGGCAAGTAATCGTTAAGATCAATGATCGCGGACCGTTTTCCGGTGATCGCCTGATAGATCTGTCTTTTGCAGCGGCGCTGCGGCTCGGTATGGTTAATGACGGTACCGGAATGGTTGAAATACAAGCGTTAAGTCCAGAAGAGATGTTTGAGCTCAGTGGTTCTGAAAACAAGCTTGGCATCGACTTCTACTATGCAACGGCGGAAGAGCCTGAAGATCAATCGCGGGAGTTGTCAGAGCAGGTGCTGGTAGAAAACAGTGTTGCACTGCCGGAAGGTATCAAAGTGGCAGCAGCCCAGATCGATGACCAACCCATCACTCCACAGCCGATTGAATCTGATGCTGTTGTCCCAGGCTCTGGACGATTGGCAATCCCTGGCACCACTGCAGCCAATGGATCAGCCAGTGCGGCCGATGGTGTTGATGTTATTGTCGATGCAACTGCTCAGCAGTCGGCGGAAGCACCGCTTGTACCACCTGCCGGTGAGGAAGTAGCGATTGACAGTTTAGCTCAGCAAACGCTGGAGGCTGTTGTGCCGTCTATTACCGATGCGTCTGTGCAGGGAATAACCACAGTGCCGGCCGCAGTGCAGACAGCGAAAGTGCCTGTCCGGAAAGATGGAACCGGATACTTTATTCAGGCAGGCGTGTTTGCCGATGTATCGGACGCCGAGAAGGTCGCTATAGATGCGGTGCTTGCGGCTCCCGGCGAAGAAGTGAATGTGAAGCCACTCAAAGATTCGCATATGTACAGAGTGACTATTGGTCCGATCGTCAAGTACGATCACGCTACCAAAGTATCCGGACTGCTGAATGATGCGGGTGTTGATAATTTCACCGTCAATGTAAAGTAGACCAGCGGTTGGGTATAGGCGGGCCTGGCTATCAATGTCAGGCCCGTCTCTTTTTACGAATGCTGTAGGAACACCGGACCTATCTTGACTCACCGATCCTGTGCTGTTGCTTTTGCGCTTAGTCTGACTCGCTCTTTTTGTCTGGCAGTTACTTTGTGCGTCGGCCTGTTACACACTGCTCACGCACAAAGCAGTGCAGTGTCGGCTGTGGCGCCGTCTGTCAGTCGTGCGGTGCCTATACCCGCAGCGCCTGGTCTTGCCGCCGAGAGCTATTTGCTGCTCGACTACAATACCGGCAAGGTCATCGTAGAACACAATTCAAATGCACGGCTTGAGCCCGCAAGCTTAACTAAGATGATGACGGCGTATATCGTGTCATCAGAAATCAAGTTTCGCGGCCTGAAGCCGGAAGATCTGGTACTGATCAGTAGTAAAGCCCGTAACACCATTGGTTCTCGGTCCTTCCTTGAAGAAGGTAGTGAAGTTTCTATACGTGATCTTATGTACGGTCTGGTGGTGCAGTCAGGTAATGATGCAGGTGTAGCACTTGCTGAACATATTGGTGGCAGCGAAGAAGGCTTTGTCTCGATGATGAATCAGATGGCACAGCGTCTTGGTATGAAGGACACGCTGTTTGCGAACTCCACCGGCTTGCCTGCTGACAATCACTACACCACAGCACGTGACATGGCAGCTCTTTCCAGAGCGGTGATACGTGACCACCCGAATCACTACAAACTGTATTCGGTACGTGAATTTACCTTCAATGGTATTAAGCAACAGAATCGCAACACCTTGCTGCTAAGAGATGACTCTGTGGATGGTATTAAGACTGGTCATACCGATGCTGCCGGGTATTGTCTGGTTGCATCTGCTAAGCGTGGCGACATGCGTTTGATCAGCGTATTACTTGGCGCGCGCAATGAACAATTGCGCAGCACTGAAAGTCTGCGCGCGCTGAACTATGGTTTTAGATTTTATGAAACGGTAAAACTTGCATCTGCGAGCGACACGTTAGGCGATGTAAAAGTATGGGAGGGTGCAGCGGATAATGTTTCCATGGCAGTCAAGGACGACAAGTATGTAACTCTGCCCACCGGCCAGAGTGCGGGAATAGAAAAAGAACTACATTTATCGCGTGATATTGTTGCACCTGTCGAACAGGGTCAGGAGCTGGGCGTGATGAAAGTGATGCTTGAAAGTAAGGTGCTGGCTGAACTCCCGATTATTGCAACCAAGCCTGTTGAGCGTGGTGGATTTTTCTCTCGTACCACTGACAAATTCAAAAGACTGGTCAACTAAGCAGTAATGGATGATGGACGGCCGCTTAGAGTATTTCCCGACCGCTATTCTATAAAGGCTGTTGGCAAAGATATTGATGATTTTGAAAGCCACGCAGTATCGGTGGTTGAATCTGCCCTTGATATCAAAACCGGTATCGAGCATAAATCGCGTAAAAGCAAAAACGGGTCGTACCTCTCTGTGACGGTGTATTTCACATCCGTGAGCCAGGAGGAGCTTGATCAGGTCTTCACCACAGTCAATGCAGATGATCGTGTAGTGTGGGTGCTGTAGCGTTTTAGCGCGGTGTTCCGGCGCGATGCCTGGCAGAAATGCTATAGTCCGGGTATCCATTATTGACAGTTACAGGCACTCATGTCGGCTGCGACCGGAACCAGTAAATCCCAAGGTTCGCCAATCAAACAATCAGACCTCACGATTAAAAAAGCGGATCTCTTTAGTGAGGCTGGACATATTCCGTATCCGGTCTCGCTGTCTGATATGCAGCAATTCACTGATGAACGAACGCATGAGACCCATGATGAAATCTGGGTTTTGCAACACTTACCCGTCTATACTCTGGGGCAGGCCGGGAATCCTGCACATGTGCTCGATGCGGGTAACGTCCCGATGGTACAGTCTGACCGTGGTGGCCAGGTGACCTATCACGGCCCGGGGCAGCTGATCATCTATCCACTGTTAGATTTGCGCCGCTATCAGCTTGGTGTTCGCAGCCTGGTTGAGTTACTCGAAAATGCCGTTATCTTGCTACTTGATCGATACGGTATTGAATCTGAAAGCAGGCGCGATGCGCCAGGTGTGTATGTTGAGTCAAAAAAGATAGCGGCGCTTGGATTGCGTATCCGGCGCAGTTGTAGTTTTCATGGTTTATCTTTAAATGTAGATATGGACCTTGAACCGTTTTCAAGAATTAACCCCTGTGGCTACGCAGGTCTTGAAGTGACACAGATGACCGAGCATGCAGAAGTAGAGTCGGTTGATACGGTAGCAGATCAGCTGATAAATATTTTGACTGTTGCGTTGCGAGAAAAGAGAACAACATTAAGTGACTGATAACCCCCCGAACAAGAATTCTGCAGAGAAACCGTCATCACTCGATGGTATTCAGGTTGTTGTACGGTCCGGCCAGAAGTACGTGGCCCAGAACGGGTCACGGGCTATTAAAGATGGCATAAAAAATAGAGGCACCGATTCTTCATTGGTTACTGGTGAGGTGTTACGTAAGCCCTCCTGGTTGCGGGCCAGGGTGCCAGGTGGTGGTAAGTTTGAATCCGTGCGCAACAATGTTCGTGAGCACAAGCTTGCTACGGTTTGTGAAGAATCCAAATGCCCGAACATCGGTGAGTGCTGGACATCGGGCACAGCCACTATCATGGTGATGGGAGCTGTATGTACGCGCGCCTGCAGATTTTGCTCGGTAGATACAGGAAACCCGAATGGATGGCTCGATGCAGATGAGCCTGCCAATACCGCAAGATCGGTTGAGTTGATGGATCTAAAGTATGTGGTGATTACGTCGGTTGACCGCGATGATCTCGCAGACGGAGGTGCTGCTCACTATGCGGCTTGTGTGAAAGCAATCAAAACACTGCGCCCGCAAACCGCGGTAGAGGCGCTTACCCCTGATTTTGATGGTCGAATTGAGTTGATAGAACAGGTGGTGGGCTCGGGTCTTGAGGTGTTTGCGCAGAATGTTGAAACCGTCCGACGCCTGACTCATCCGGTGCGAGATATTCGTGCCGGTTACGAACAAACCATAGATGTATTAAGGCACGCAAAAAAATTCAAACCGGCAGTACTGACTAAAACCAGTTTAATGTTGGGGCTTGGCGAAACAGAAGAAGAAATTCTTCAGACCATGGCTGATCTGCGTGCGGCGAACGTAGATATTCTGACGATGGGCCAGTACTTGCGCCCAACATCTAATCATCTGGAAGTGCAACGTTATGTTACCCCTGATGAATTTGAACTGTATCGCGGCTGGGGATTAGAGCGCGGTTTTCTGGAAGTTGTGTCGGGTCCGTTGGTGCGTTCGAGCTATCGTGCTGAAAGGGTGCTCGAACTCAACAATGTGGGTCTATAACACCCACTGACGAAGTTACGCAGGCGATCTGTCTCCGAGAGACCGAATCAGCAAGCCGATGCCACCAAATGCCAGTACCAGAATGACCATCAGATCAAATGCTGACATGCCACGCAGTGTGAAATTAACGGTCGATAGTACGCCGAAAATCAATGCGACCATTGATCCAAGTGCGAGACACCAGCCGAGAAAGCTACGGCGATCATAAAAAATCATACCGACACCAAATAGAAACGGAATCATTATCATGCCGCTGGTGATGCCGAAACCACCAACGGAATAAACCCGGTAGCCGAAACCAAAGCTTGCACGCAGTACGATTGAATTAAGCAGTAGGTAGAAACCTCCGCAAGTCATGACCAGCCCGATTAAAAATGTGGCGATTCCACCCGGTGTGCCGCCTGCACCTTTCATGTTATCTCCTTCTAACTCAATTCACTGCTATTGATGGATTGCATTTATGGACTGGGTAGTGGCTATGCGAGGGCCTGATCCAGATCCGCAATAACGTCATCAAGGTCTTCAATGCCGACTGATAAACGCACTAACCCGTCATCTATGCCCAGTTCAGCCCTCTGTGCGGCGGGAATGGACGCATGGGTCATGATAGCAGGATGTTCAATAAGGCTCTCTACACCGCCGAGACTCTCTGCCAGTGCAAATATTTCTACTTTTTCAAGAAAAGCTTTGGCAACCGGCAGGCCACCTTTCAGCACCGCGGTTACCATGCCACCCGGACCGTCCATTTGGCGGTTGGCGAGCTCATGTTGCGGGTGGCTTTTCAGTCCGGGGTAGTAGACTTTTTCTACAGCACTGTGTGATTCAAGATAGCTTGCAACCTCCATAGCGCTTTCGCAGTGGCGCTGCATTCTCAGCGCCAAAGTTTTTAAACCTCTCAATGCCAGAAAGCTATCAAATGGTCCTTGTATTGCGCCAACAGAGTTGTGCAAAAAAGCAAGGCTCTCCTCCAGCTCGCTGTTATCACCAACGACCAGCACTCCGCCAACCATATCGCTATGACCATTCAGGTACTTGGTGGCTGAATGCATAACCAGGTCAAAACCGAATTCGAGTGGACGCTGACAATAAGGACTTGCGAAAGTGTTGTCACAACAGCACAAAATGCCCTTGGAACGGGCTATGGCTGCAATGCGTTCGAGGTCTGCCAGTTTTAGCAATGGATTGGTGGGTGTTTCTACCCAAATCATGCGAGTCTTTGGCGTAATGGCGGCTTCAAGCAGATCTGTATTTGACAGATCGACCAATGAAAATTCCAATCCCTGGGATCCACGCCTTACGTTCTCGAATAAACGATATGAACCACCGTACAGATCGTTCATGGCAATAATATGATCACCTGGTTTGAAGTGATCGAGTAGTGTTGCAAGTGATGCGAGACCAGACGCGAACGCAAAGCCTCGGTTGCCACTTTCAAGATCTGCAATGCAGCGCTCGTAGGCCATGCGGGTCGGGTTTTGTGAACGGCTATACTCGTAGCCTTTATGAACGCCCGGGCTTTCCTGCACGTAGGTGGAGGTTGCATATATCGGCGGCATAATTGCGCCGGTAGACGGATCCGGAGATTGACCGGCGTGGATGGTACGAGTGGTAAAACCGCGTCGATTCTTGATGGATTTGCTCATGGCTTGTTGGTGATTTCGTCTGTTAGCTACAGGCCAGTTTAATGGCTTGTGCGCGCAGATGATAGCTGCCGTGAGTGAGACGGGTTATTCAGATTCGCGTTTAGAACAAGATAGTTATCGCACCCGCAAGCGGGTGCGATAGATACTGCTTGCGGTGAGGCTTCTAGCCGTCCTGGTTTATCTTCTCAACCAGCTCCGCCAGCACGGTTTCACTGCGGTCAGTACTTACCTGACAGGTGCCTGCGGCCTGATGACCACCGCCACCGTAGCGCAGGCACAGCTCGCCGACGTTAGTTTGCGAATTCCGATCAAGAATCGACTTACCCACAGCAAAGACTACGTTCTGCTTCTTCAGTCCCCACATTTGATGGATTGAAATATTGCACTCCGGAAACAGCGCGTAAATCATGAAACGGTTGGTCGGGTAGATGATCTCTTCGTCTCTAAGATCGAGGACCACCAGATTGCCGTGTACTGTTGCGCATCGCTTGATCTGCTCTTTGGCCTTGTTCTTCATCGAAACATACAGCTCAATACGCTCCATGACGTCAGGCAACTGCAGAATGTCTTCAATGTCGTGCTCTGCGCAGAAGTCGATCAGCTTCATCATCAAATCGTAGTTTGAGATAGTGAACTCACGGAATCGACCTAGTCCGGTTCGGGCGTCCATCAGGTAGTTCAGCAAGGTCCAGTCGGTAGGCTCCAGAATTTCGCTGCGAACGTACTGAGCGGAATCGGCCTTGTCTACTGCCTCCATCATGTCTTCCCACGCCGCAGGAAATGTGGGTGCACCACCCAGATAGTCGTATACCACTCGCGCTGCTGACGGCGCTTCTGCATCAATGATGTGGTTGTCGTGCGCACCGTTCCTGATGGTCTCGCTCAGATGATGGTCGAACGCCAGATAGCAACCCGAAACATAGGGCAGGTTGGTTGTAATATCGTTTTCGGTGACTTCAATCGTGCCGTCCTGCATATCCTTGGGATGCACGAACTTAATGTCATCGAGTACATCGAGGTGCTTCAGAAGAACCGCACACGCCAATCCGTCAAAATCGCTGCGGGTGATCAGGCGGTATCGTTTGTTGGGTTCGAATGCGAAGCCCGAGTTGGATGATTGTGCGAGTGACATAGATTTCTCCGGTATTGCCTTTTTTTTTATTGCGGTCGGTTTCGTTGTGTCGGGTTAACGGCGGGGTATGGAAATGCTTGAATTGGATATTCAGTGGGAATGGCCAGTGCCAGAGCTGACGGGCGATGTGTGGTGATTCTGTCATCTCGGTCCGCCATTTGTCCCGGTGCTGGCGGCGTTTGCCCCGATCGGTCCATCTATGGCGACTTTTCATGCACTTAGCATGAAATTTTGGGCGATGACGCCGGTCTATGGTGGATCAGTATGTGCGAGGAAGGGCAGGCATGAATGTTTCAGTGCATTGCTCTTAGGGGCTCAAAAGGCGATAGTTAGCCGAATGTGCAGTTCCTTTGTCGATATATGTCTCACTGGTGTGGCCTTTTGGCTGTGTGTCGTCAGTAAATTGTCATCAGCAGCGTATGCTCATTGAAGGTATGCACTGCCAGCTGTTCTGTTCAAACCCAAAGAACCACGGGGTCCGTTTAATGTTTGCATCCTTTTTTCCATCACCGAAGAAGTTTTTTCTATCCGCGGTAGTTTGGTTTTTTGTCAGCCTGCTGTTGTGGTACGGGTTGTTCGACGGGCTGGCGGCACAGTTTAGTTTGATGCGTGAGGCTTTACCTACTGAGGAAGGCTCACGGCCACCTTTTTTAAACCCGGACAAAGTCTGGCTTTACCAGTACATTGTTATCGTGACGATGGTGTTTTGTGCTGCCTGGTATTTCATTGATCGAAACAAATGGTACTGGTGGGCGGTTTTTGGCAGTGCCATTATTCTGCTGGTGACCTATTTCCAGGTTCAGTTGGGGGTATACATCAACAATTGGTATGGTGACTTCTATGACATGATTCAGCTCGCTTTATCGGAGCAGGGGGTTAGTAATGTCACTGGTGCTGAATTCTATGGTCGTCTGTTTACCCTTGTATATATTTTGATCCCCAACATTATAGTGCTGGTCTTGTTTGCCTATTTTACCTCGCATTATGTATTCAGATGGCGCACAGCGATGAATGAATACTACATGGATCACTGGCCCAAGCTGCGTAACATTGAGGGTGCGGCTCAGCGTGTGCAGGAAGACACCATGCGTTTCGCAGGTATTGTAGAAAATCTCGGTTCGGCATTTGTCAGCTCTATTATGACTCTGATCGCTTTTCTGCCGTTGCTTTGGACTCTTTCAAAAGAAGTCACCGAGCTGCCATTGATTGGTGCGGTGAACGGATCACTGGTATTTATTGCCTTGCTGTCCGCTGCATTTGGTACCGTCTTACTCGCTTTGGTTGGAATCCGCTTGCCGGGGCTTGAATTCCGCAATCAGAAAGTCGAGGCTGCATATCGCAAGGAGCTTGTTTATGGTGAGGACAGAGCAGACCGTGCGACTCCTCCAACGGTAGCGGAATTATTCGGGGACGTGCGTAAGAACTATTTCAAACTCTATTTTAACTACCTTTACTTTAATGTCTTTCGTTACGCCTATTTGCAGGGAGCTAACTTTATTCCGCTGATCGCACTTGGGCCCACATTTGTGGCAGGTGCAATAACCTTCGGTATTTACCAGCAAATTAATCAGGCGTTCTCGAGAGTCGAAAATTCTTTTCAGTTTCTGGTGAATTCCTGGACCACAATCGTTGAGCTGATGTCAATTTATAAACGACTGAAGGCTTTTGAATCGGTTATTGATGACGATGTAGTAGATGGCTCAACTACCGATGGTCCGGTGATTGAACTTAACGCGTAGAGATTGCTGCACAGAAGTGTAATAAAAGACGGTGAGACAATCTCCGAGCGGATTGTCTCACCGAACAGGGGTGGTACTACCACTTTATAATAAAAGCAGCACACTTAATCTCATCTGAATAGCTATTACCTCTCTGTTTTAAAGTGGCTGCAGTTTGTTTGCTCCACTAGTCACCGAAACTCCAATGTCTTTTGCCGAAGTAGTAGCCACGGAGGTCATGTCCGTTGTCTACATTTTTATAGGTAGTGAAAAACTGCGAGGGAATCTCTTTACCGCGATAGCTGCCTAGTGCGTGCGCCGGTGCTTTATCGAATAGATTGCTGTCTGATGAGCTTTCCTGCAAATTACTACAGCCGGATAAAGTCGTTAGTAGCGTGCCTGCAAACAGGCATAGCGTCAGTCGTTGCATGATCAAATCCTGATGGTGAAGTTCGAAACGAAAGTACTGCTACAAGACCGGTATGTCAATTTTATGGCTGATTGCCTGCAGTAGGATTTACCACGCCCGCTGGATGCGCTCAAGAATTGTATTTTGCCAATTTCAACGAGGTATGTGGCCAAAGCCTTGCAGTGTAGGACTGAGCGGCACGATAAGCCGTGTAATCACGGGGTTCTCAATCCATTGAATCAGATGCTTGGCAACGCTAGAAATCTAAAAGAATCAGACAGCGCACTTATGTTGTCCTTCGCCGCGGGTGATGGTGATGGCTTTGAGTTACTTTACAAACGCCACAGTCCGGCGGTTTATCGATTTTTCTATTTCGGAACACACGGCGATAGTGTTCTGGCAGCAGAATTATTTCAAGACGTCTGGATGACTGTGGTTCGCGGTCGAGTGCGCTACTCCAGTGACATTAGCTTCACTGACTGGCTCTACCATTCTGCCTGGGCGCGCTTGCACGATCACCTGCGGCTCCATCCGCTGGATCTGGTCGATACTGTTGAAGTGAAGCCCGTTAGCGCATCAGTGACGAGTATTAATGCTCACAGATCTGCCGATGATTTGATCAAAGTTGATGATGTTGCAGCAAGTTCGGATACGGAGCATTCTGACAACCAATCAATAAGTCATGTGGTCGAAGAGTTGACTGGTGAGCAAACCCACAACGAAGCCACTGATAGAAAGCTGATAGCCAGTATCCGGAGTATGAGTCCGGAACTTAAAGAAGTGACTTTGCTGCGGTTCTGTTTTTCAATGAGTAACCAGGACATTGCTGACTTTCTGGATGTGGCTAAGCCCGCGGTGGAGCGATCCTTGCGCGAGGCGGTGCGTTTAATGCGCGAGGAATTGGAACAATCTGCCAGCACTTATGTCTCAGGTGATACAGAGGGTAAAAGCTGATGGGTGAGGTGATCAGTATTACGCGCTCGACTGATGACGATCTGCGAGTTAGTTTTTTGTCTGCGTGTCCGGAAGTTCCAATGGAACTAAACGACACCATTCATGGTGCAGCATCCCATGCTTTGGGTACAACCCGCTCGCGTGTGGCACCAGTTGGCCTTTCATTCAAAACCGTGTGCCTGGCGGTTGCCGGTTCCTGTCTTGTTGGTGTGGTTGTGTTGCGCGACATTGCACCGGGCTGGAATGATAAAGTCGAAGTAACCCGTGATCTGGCAACTCCTCAAATGGCAGCAGCCGTAGCATCACTTGATTTTAATCCATCTGATTCGATGGAGGGTGAGTCAACTGCGTTTGCGACTGCAGGTAGTGAAACGCAAGGGTCCGGAACCCTTGTGCGAGATACCAGTCAAGAGAGTTGGCAGCGGTCGCAATCTGCATGGGCGGCTTATATAGCGCGTCTGGAAAGTGATCCTTACTACCAGTACGTGGTTCAGGAGAAGCGCCGCTTTGAAGCTCGCCACCCAAGCCACCAACTGAATAAGCAAACTGCAGATCAATAGCTGTCAGTTGTGCAAGTTACCAATGTGATTACCACAACGACCTGGCACCTGGATTCATACGAGCGTTACCTGCTTGTAAATTCTGAATCCTGCCATATCTTCTGTGACACAGTACCGGAGTTTGTGTGTTAGCAACGCGTCTCCACCTGCTGAGAGTCGTGTTAGACGCCTTTCTCAGAATATGCCGAGAACAGTGCGTAGGGTTAGTCGGAATTGATCCGGTGAGGCAGTTAATAATCCGGTGAGGTAGTTAATAACCCGGTGAGGTAGTTAATAACTATGGGAAAAATTGTCTTTTTTATTGCCGCGTTACTATTTGGTGCGTCGTTATTTATGACGACTGCCACTATTGGCGATGGCAATGCCTCCATATCCGGGTTACAAGCATTTTACTCATCTATTAAGTACGGCATAGCCGGTCTATTTAATCCGGCATCTGCTGCCGAGTTTGTTACTTTTATAATAGCCCTCACCGCCGCCGGTGCGAACTTTATGTTTGTCTTTTGGGCCTTATTGGTGTTCTCTCCAACCAAAATACCTTCGCTGCGATGGTTCTGGTGGATCAGTATCGTCTTTATCGTAGCGGCGATATTTGTCGGGATTTTGGTTACCCTTGATGAAAGAGCAACGCTGAGGTTGGGTTACTTTTTGTGGTTTGCATCATTGGTCCTGATGCTGTTAGCGCCAGTGGTCAGCCGATTTGAACGTAAGCGAGCCGTCGCGTTGGCGCGGCGTATCAAATCTATGCGCAGGAATACTGCAGCGTCTTGATGCACGGTAAGCTCTTGAGTTAGACCTCAACAGCTTTTTTAGTTAGCTGCTCGCGGCCAAACACCTCTAGATAGCGTTTGATCTCGGCTTCGGGTCCGGTGGCTTTGGCGAGATTATCTGAAAGTTTAACCGTCGGCTTGCCATTCGCTGCTGTGATTTTTACCACCACAGAAAAAGCGCTTAAATCATCGTTTGGATATGGTGCGCAATCGCGGAAATCGTTGGTCAGGTTAGTGCCCCAGCCAAAACTGGTTTGCACCTTGCCATCAAAGTGATGATAGGTAGATTCAATGGTGTCTATGTCGAGCCCGTCGGAGAAAATGATCAGCTTGTCTTTCGGGTTGATGCCGCGACTCTTCCACCAGTTAATCAGTTCTTCTCCGCCTTCTACCGGATCTTTAGAGTCGATTCTGAATCCTCTCCAACCGGTTAGCCAGTCCGGTGCGTATTCCAGAAAGCGTGTTGTGCCGTAAGTGTCAGGTAGTACGATTAAGAGGTTGCTGTCATAAGTTTTTTGCCAACTTTCTAATACCTTGTAGGGGCTTTGAGCCAGTGCGCTATCGTCGGCCGACAGAGTGGCCACTGCCATTGGCAGTTCATGAGCATTGGTTCCTATGGCTTCAAGGTCATGATCCATTGCCAACAGTACGTTACTGGTGCCGATGAAGTTGGAGCCAAGCCCCTCTTTAAGTGCATCGACGCACCAGCGCTGCCACAGGAAACTATGTCTGCGGCGAGTACCGAAGTCTGCAATTTTCAGATTGGGAAGATTTTTTAATCGCAGAACTTTCTCCCACATTTTTGCTTTAGCCCGTGCGTAGGTTACATCTACTTCGAAACGCCCCATGCCTCTCATGGCCGAACGCGATCTCAGTTCACTGATGATGGTTAATAGTGGAATCTCCCACAGTGAAGTCTCAGCCCACGTGCCATGTATATCGATAATGTACTGGCCGTCTTTTTTGGTTAATTCAAACTCGGGCAGCTGGTATTCTTTTAACCATTTTAAAAAGTCCTCAGTAAACAAACGCTCTTTACCATAGAAGGTATTACCTGCAAGCCATATGCTTTCTTTTTTACTGAGCTTGATGGTGCGTGCGTGTTCCAGTTGCTCGCGCAGTTCGGCCTCATCGATATTGTCTGCAAGCTTTACCGACTGACTGCGGTTGATCAGTGAGAAGGTCACCGGCATGTCGCGCCATTCTTGCAGGATAGTTTGCAGCATTAGCAGTTTGTAGACGTCCGTATCCAGAATGCTGCGAACGATAGGGTCCATCTTGAACGTGTGGTCATAGACACGCTTAGCGAAATCAATATTAGCCATAACGGTTACTCAGTTGCTGCCTGTGCCTATCTGCCGGATAGGCTTTGTTTAGTGAGCAGTCTTTTAACTGGTCTTTACGTCCAGCATACCTTTGGTGGGTGGCGGTGTGATGCGTTGTGGCGGGATGGCGTCGAGCGTAACATTCTTTGCGCCATGGTAGACCAGAAAGTGTTTACCTTTGGCGCGTGCAATCATGGTGAGGCCGAGGTGTTCTGCCAGTTCCAGTCCCATGTGGGTAACCCCCGAACGAGACACTAGTGCGGGTATGCCCATAAAAGCCGTTTTCATAACGATCTCGGATGTAAGCCTGCCAGTTGTGTAGAAGATTTTGTCTGCGCCATCAATACCCTCCAGCCACATATAACCCGATACGGCATCGGCGGCATTGTGTCGGCCTACGTCTTCTACATGGATTAGTGATTGTGTGCCGTCACACAATGCGCAGCCGTGAACTGCACCGGCGCTTCTGTATATGTCATTCAGTTTGCCAACCTCGCGAATCATCTCGTAGAGTTCGGATTGTTTTATCTGCGCTTCGGGGAGTTGTACTTCATAGAGCTTATCTATTGTGCAGCTGAATATAGTTCCCTGACCGCAACCGCTGGTGACGATTTTACGATTCAGTTTTTCCTGCCAGTCATCGATGCCAGTGCCAGCGCGTGTTTCTACTATTACCAGTTCACGATCCCAGTCGACGTGTATTGAAACGATCTCTTCTATTGACTCGATAAGCTTTTGGTTGCGAACATAACCCAGAGTCAGTGCTTCAGGTTGTGAGCCCAACGTCATCAGTGTGACGATCTCGGTATCATCAATGCGAATAGTCAGTGGAAACTCACCTGGAATTTGTTGTTCTGATTCTTCGCCGTATTCGTTCACGACTGTGACCGGATGAGTTGGGCGCAAACCGGACTGACTCATCTGTGGTCTATATGATGTGTTACTGTTTTGCACGTCGAGCTTATGCCTTGAAGAGCTGTTGGACGGTTTCACCCGCTGTTGTCTTGACTCACAGGTTATCACAGGCTTGCAGAAGCGCAGCACGCTCAGACCAAAAAATACCCATAACTGTATTGTCGTTGCCAGATCACACTGTCAGCTCTCAGCCTGCTAAGCCTTTGTTTGTGACGTAGTTAGTGCTTTTAAGTACGCACGCTACGGGCAAACCAGAGCAATCTTAGTCTGTTTGCATTTTGACTGAAACGTCTGCACAGTGGGAGATACTGTGGAAAATACACCTGACAAACTCGCTCATTTGCCGCTGGTTGAACGCCGT
This sequence comes from uncultured Granulosicoccaceae bacterium, assembly GCA_964593315.1. Classification (GTDB taxonomy): domain Bacteria; phylum Pseudomonadota; class Gammaproteobacteria; order Granulosicoccales; family Granulosicoccaceae. Next base: position 7,109 of record CAZQKJ010000002.1, on the reverse strand, counting down.
GCAGCGCCGTCATTTGATGTTGGTGTGCTGCTTGAGCGGTCTTATCGCACGTTTGCTGCGGGTAAGACGGGTCAGATGAAAGTGCCCGTGTGGACCCTCAGGGAATTGATGGTGCGGGGTCAAATCGGACCGGACAATCCTGGAGCTGTCGCAGACAAGACAGTGGTTCATGAGACGGACACCACTCAGCATGTGTTGTGGAATGGCTTGCGGTTAGAGTTTTTTCGCGATGGAGGCGAGAGTTACTGGCATACACTGGTGGGTGATCAACAGGAACTCTTTGTCGTGTGTCAGGATGATGAAGACGGAGTCTTTACACCGATACTGTTGACTGCAGACTATGATGAGGCCATGGCTTATCAGGAAGCAGACGATACAATCTTAAGCGCACCGATGCCGGCTAAAATTTATCAGGTGCTAGAGCGATTTGTTCTCGAAAACTATGCACCTGCCGCTCGAAAAAAACGCAAGCGGAAAAACTGGCACGGTGAAGAGAGCGATGAAGCATTCGCAAGAAAACCCGAGGCCTGATGTGAGTACAGACCATAACCAGGAATTGCAGGCCGGGCAAAAGCCCAGGCGTGGTTTTTTAAATCGCTGGTCTGAACGCAAACGCGATGCAGCCGATCAGGATGACAACGCCCCGGTGGCGCTTGATGAAGCCCCTCCTATTGATACCGAGCATGGCGTTGACACAAAACACAGTGAAGTGGCGGAAGAAAAAACAGCCGATAATCTGACCGGTGAAGCTTCGGTTGCGGAACAACATGAGGAAGTACCGGTCTTGACCGATGCGGATATGCCGGACATCGAAACTCTGAACGCCGACAGCGACTACAGTCCATTTTTCTCTGAAGGCGTGAGTAAGGAGCTGCGCAACCTTGCATTAAAAAAATTGTTTTTTAGCGGCAAATTTTCCGCCCGTGACGGACTTGATGACTACGACGATGACTTCACCAAGTTTGAGCCACTGGGTGATACTGTGACGTCGGATATGAAATTCCACCAGCGGCGTAAAGAAAAGGCCAGACTCGCAGAGCTTGAACTTGAGAGCGGAAAAGCTGAACTTGAAGCGGCAGAGAAAGAAAGAGCGGATAATATCGCGGAAAGCGAGGCGCATGAGCCAGACGCCAGTGAGTCTGAAGCCACTACTGAGCCTGCGATTGATGCATTGGAAGTCGCCGAATCTGGTGAAGCAGATACGCTCGACGATCAGTATAGTGAGAGCTCAGAGAGTGTTAAACCGTTGTATGACGATACATCACCTCGCAATGGGTCGGACAAGAGTGCCTGAATTTAGCGGGCTCGATGTAACACAATCGAACCTGACAGACCAACACCGCCAGCGCATCTGTAGTACACATCAAAAAAATCTGAAAATCATTCGAGGTCCTGGCTTTTATGGATAGTTCGAGTATCGAATTCACACCGTCTAATACGATGCACGCTACTTCATTACTTGGTTACCAGTCGCGTGGACACTGTCTTGTTATCGGGTCAATGAATGCTGCGTTAAGCGCTGCCAGCCAACTTGAAACACCTGCTAAGACGGTGCTGGTGCCTAAACCGGGTGATGCATCCATTAATAAGCAGGCAACCGAAGACGGTATCGCGGTGGTAGAGGCGGATGCGCTTTTGTTAAGTGGTTATCTGGGTGCTTTCGATTGTGCGATAGGTGATCCTCAATCCCCTGGTTCCCTTGCAAAGCTCACAGGTGTCTCATTGCTGGGTGGTTTCGATCTGGTGCTTGACCTTACCGACCAACCTATGATCGATACAGAAGTACTGCCATTCGGCTACAAATATGTTGGAAGTGATACCGGCGCGTTGGGAGCGGCACTTACCGAGCTTGCGGAACTGCAGGGTGATTTTGAGAAACCCAAGTACTTCGAGTACGACGCATCCATCTGTGCGCATGCAAGAAGCAACATCACTGCGTGCACCCGATGTATTGATGTCTGTGGTACCGGGGCTATTAAAAGCGATGGTGAAGGCATCAGGATCGAACCTTATCTATGTCAGGGCTGTGGCAGTTGTGCCAGTAATTGTCCGAGCGGTGCCGTGCGTTATGCCTACCCGGCGCCTGCCGATGCACTGGGCCAGCTATTGGAGTTATTAAAACCACGCCAGCAGCAGGGGATAGCAACTAGTTTGTATCTGCACGATGCAGAGTCCGGTGCGTCGCGCTTGGAAACTTTTAAAGATGAGCTTGATGACTCAGTGCTGCCGTTAGCAGTTGAGGAGGTAGCCAGTGTAGGTCTCGATGTCTGGCTTGCAGCTGTGGCTTATGGCGTCAGTGCTATCGTGATTGACGCACCGGTGAGTGAAAGCGGTGCGGCGCACGCGCTTGCAGCTCAAAGCAAAACAGCCAACGGTATTCTTGCCGGGCTCGGCATTGAAGCGCGTGTGTTTTTAATAGAGGCCACCGATGCGGATGCAATTAATACCATCTTAAAGTCAGAGTTCACCTCCATACCGGTTGCGTCTTTTAAGGCGTTTAACGATAAACGCCAGACAATTCGCACCGCCACAGATCATTTATCCTTGCACAAACCTCCGTTGGAGGCCTCTGTGGTGCTGGATAGCGATTCACCTTTCGGGCAGGTTAATGTGGATACACAAGCGTGCACCTTGTGTCTTGCCTGCGTGACTGTTTGCCCGGGCCGGGCGCTGCAGGACGGCGAAACATTGCCACAGCTGAAATTCATTGAAAGCCAGTGTTTGCAGTGTGGATTGTGTGAAAAGGCCTGTCCGGAAAGTGCCATTACCCTGAGCTCACGCTACCTCTATGATTCCGAGCAAGCGAGAAAGCCTGAAATCATCAATGAAGAAGAGCCTTTTAATTGCATCGTGTGCAGCAAGCCATTTGCGACACATCGAATTATTGGACGTATGCAGGCGAAACTATCTGATCACTGGATGTTTGAAGACGGAAAGGCAGTGCGGCGGCTCAAAATGTGTGAAGACTGCAGAGTGAAAGATATTTTCAAAGATGATGAATCCGGCATTGATGTGCATCGGTAATTCGCTCGGATAATCTCTTGAGTTTTTCATAATCGTCATGAGGTGTCGTAAATTTGATAATTCTATTTGGCCATCGTTTGAGGCTGGATTATTGTCAAAATTAAGCGCAGTATGTAACCAAAGAGGAGAGGGTAAGGTTGGCACATGCAGGCCCAAATGTCCGATAACAGCGCGGGAGGCCGTGCGGTATTCAAGATCAGCTCTGAAGCTGAGGCGGCTGCTCGTGAGGCGGAATTAACGGCATCCCTCGACCGGGCAAACCTTTATACCTCTCTCGGTGCGCTGTTTGCAGCACCGGCAAGCGATGAACACTGTGCCGCGCTGCGTGATTTGCCGCCGATAGAATCCCCTGAAACCGCTATGGAAGTTGCCTGGGCACTGCTTCGCCAATCCGCATCTGATTACACCCCGCAACAAATAGACGACGAATACCACCAACTGTTTATCGGCCTTGGCCGAGGCGAGGTTGTGCCCTATGGTTCGTGGCATTTGACTGGTTTCCTAATGGAGAAGCCACTCGGTAAATTGCGCGCAGATTTGCGTACTCTCGGTTTTGAACGCAGTGACAACATCGCCGAGTCAGAAGATCATATCGCCAGTTTATGTCAGGCAATGGCCGCCATCATCATGGCCGAAGAAATAGACTTTACTACCGAGAAAGCGTTTTTTAACGAGCACATTGCCTCGTGGGCAGACACTTTTTTCAAGCTTGTACAGGATGCATCCTGTGCTGGTTTTTATCGCGCTGCTGGACAGTTAGGTGAGTGTTTTATCAGTGTCGAGAAGCAGTATTTGAGTATGGCAGTTTAGAACGGGGCAACTCTGGCCGGAGTAGGTAGGCCGGGTAACCCTTCGAGTGATTATTGATAATTAGCAACCCACTATCGGATAGACCGATTAGTAATGGAGGTTTTATGAACAAGAAATTTATAAAGTCTGACCGACGGAATTTTCTGAAAGGTGCAGCAGTAGCCGGAGGGGCGGCAGTTGTAGCTCCCACAGCAGTCGTAGCATCCGAAAAGATTGAGCCTGCCAAGGTAGTTGTTAAGGGCGATAAGGGCTACAACGAGAATGATTATATTCGCAACTACTACGAACGAGCTCGGTTCTAATGGGTCCGGAACAGCTAACGGGGAATAGATATGAAACTTAGAAAAGTAGATAGATCTGCAACGAATGCAGGCAGCGTTGCCAATAACAGCGCCAAAACAGGGCTGTTCGGTAAAGCGGTCAATCGCAGAACGTTTTTACGTCACTCCGGAGTGACTGCCGGTGGTGCCGCGCTCGCGACTATCGCAGCGCCCACCATGGTTAAGAAAGTTCGTGCGGCGGAAACTGCTCCGGTAGAAGGCGTTGAAGCTGAGATCAAGCTTTCGGTCTGCACCCACTGCTCGGTCGGCTGTGGTGTGGTAGCTGAGGTTCAGGACGGTGTCTGGACAGGGCAGGAGCCAGATTACGACTCGCCTCTTAATCTCGGGGCGCACTGCGCCAAAGGTGCTTCAGTGCGTGAGCACGGACACGGTGAAAAGCGTGTTAAGTACCCGATGAAACTCGAAGGTGGCAAATGGAAGAAAGTCAGCTGGGATGAAGCCATTGCGGATATTGGTGATCAGATGCTTGATATCCGTGAGGAGTCAGGTCCTGATTCGGTCTACTGGCTGGGTTCTGCAAAATTCAACAATGAACAGTCATATATGTTCAGAAAGTTCGCCGCATTGTGGGGTACCAACAACGTAGATCACCAGGCGCGAATTTGTCACTCCACTACGGTTGCAGGGGTTGCTAACACCTGGGGTTACGGTGCGATGACTAACTCCTACAATGACATGCACAACTCGAAGGCAATGTTCTTCATTGGATCGAATGCTGCCGAGGCGCATCCGGTCGCGATGCAACACATCCTCAGAGCCAAGGAAAACGGCTCGAAACTGATTGTTTGTGATCCTCGCTATACCCGTACAGCAGCACATGCAGATCAGTTTGTTCGCTTCCGTCCCGGTAGTGATGTTGCGTTAATCTGGGGCATCTTGTGGCATGTGTTTGAGAACGGCTGGGAAGATGAAGAGTTCATCAAACAACGTGTTTACGGTATGGATGATATCCGTGCTGAGGTTGCCAAGTGGAACCCTGCAGAAGTTGAGCGTGTCTCTGGTGTGCCAGAGGCCGAAGTAAAGCTCGCGGCACAAACCATGGCTGAGAATCGGCCGGGTACTATTGTCTGGTGCATGGGTGGTACTCAGCACACTATCGGTAATAACAACACTCGCGCTTACTGCGTCATGCAACTTGCGCTGGGCAATATGGGTGTCTCCGGTGGAGGCGCTAACATCTTCCGCGGCCACGATAACGTTCAGGGCGCTACTGACTTTTGTATCCTTTCACACTCCTTGCCTGGCTACTACGGCCTGTCTGCAGGATCGTGGAAACACTGGTCTTCTGTTTGGGGTGTCGACTACGAATGGGTTAAAGATCGGTTTGACAGTGGTAGCTACGAGGAGGCTGGCGGTAAGGCAGTCAGTCCGATGAACACCAAAGGTATGCCGGTTTCTCGCTGGATAGATGGTGTACTTGAAGATCGTGGCAATATCGCACAGAAAGATAATATCCGTGCCATGGTGCTTTGGGGTCACGCGCCAAACAGTCAGACGCGCGGGCCCGAAATGAAAGAGGCGATGGAGAAACTCGATTTGATGGTCATCATCGATCCGTATCCCACGCACTCGGCCGTGTTGCCTGATCGGGAAGATGGTGTCTACATCCTTCCAGCCACAACACAGTTTGAGACCTATGGTTCTGTGACGGCGTCAAACCGCTCGCTACAGTGGCGTGAGAAAGTTATCGAGCCATTGTTTGAGTCGAAGCCCGATCACGTCATCATGTATAAGCTTGCTACCAAGCTCGGCTTTGCCGATGAATTCACTGCGAACATCCAGGTGAATGGCGAAGAACCATTGATCGAGGACATCACCAGAGAGTTCAACAACGGCATGTGGACTATCGGTTATACGGGCCAGAGTCCAGAAAGACTGAAAGCCCACAAAGAGCATCGCGGCACGTTCAACACAACAACGTTGATCGCTGAGGGTGGACCTCTCGATGGTGAATACTACGGGCTTCCATGGCCTTGCTGGGGAACTGCTGATATGAAGCACCCTGGTACGCCGCTCCTGTATGACACCAGCAAGCCGGTGGCCGAGGGCGGTCTTAACTTCCGTGCACGTTTTGGTGTAGAGCGCGATGGTGAAAGTTTGCTCGCTGAAGGTTCCTATTCAGTGGGTGCAGAGATTGAAGATGGCTACCCCGAATTCACTCATGAGTCCCTCAAGTCACTGGGCTGGTGGGACGACTTAACCGATGATGAGAAAGCCGCGGCCGAAGGTAAAAACTGGAAAACCGATAAGTCCGGTGGTATCCAGCGAGTGGCTATCGCGCACGGTTGCGCTCCTTTTGGTAATGCCAAAGCGCGTGCCGTGGTCTGGACATTCCCGGATCCGGTACCGGTGCATCGTGAGCCGCTCTACACGAATCGTCGTGATTTGGTGGCTGACTATCCAACCTATGAAGATCGCAAATCTCATTACCGGTTGCCGACACGTTATGCCTCTATCCAGGAAGAGGATCACTCAGAAGGCTTCCCGCTTATTCATACCAGTGGTCGACTGGTTGAATACGAAGGCGGTGGTGATGAGTCACGTTCAAACCCATGGCTTGCGGAACTACAGCAAGACATGTTTGTCGAGATCAATCCGGCCGATGCCAATGATGCCGGTGTAGAAGATGAACAGATGGTTTGGGTAGAAAGTCCTGAAGGTGGAAAGATCAAAGTGAAAGCGCTAGTCACCCCACGAGTTGGGCGCGGCGTAGTATTCACACCGTTCCACTTTGCCGGTCACTTTGAAGGGGAAGATTTACTCGATAAGTATCCGGAAGGCACCGCACCGTATGTTCGTGGTGAAGCGGCCAATACCGCCTTCACCTACGGCTACGATTCAGTCACTCAAATGCAAGAGTCGAAAGTAACACTCTGCAAAATTTACGCAGCTTAGGAGATTAGTCATGGCTAGAATGAAATTTCTTTGTGACGC
>CAZQKJ010000001.1:0-40849 GCA_964593315.1 uncultured Granulosicoccaceae bacterium | reverse complement strand
TTCAGCCTCGCATGCGTGCACCTTGTGGATCGTACAGCGGCGTACCTTGCACCTCTGCCGGGTACATTTCTCCGATGATCTCGACCTGTAGTCGGGTTCCGGGGCTTGCGTGCTCTGTCGCCACGTAACCCATCGCCATGGACTTGCCAATATGGTGGGCATAGCCACCTGATGAGACATAGCCGATCGCCTCACCATCTTTGAGTATCGCCTCATCCAGAGTGACATCAATCGGGGAGTCGATAATAAGCGTGACCAGTCGGCGCGAGACGCCCTGTTCTTTGAATTTGAGGGTCGCGTCCCGGCCGGTAAAGTCTTTGTCCCAGTTGATGAAAACATCCATGCCTGACTCTATGGCGTTGAAATCCGGCCGGAACTCGAGGCCCCAGGCTCCCCAGGCCTTTTCAAGCCGCAAACTCATCAGGGTGCGATTGCCGTACCAGCGGTACCCGAGATCCGAGCCCGCTTCTTCTATCGCTTCAGCCAGCCGAATCAGATACTGCGGTCGGCAATAAATCTCATAGCCAAGTTCTCCTGAAAAGCTAAGCCGGTTGAGTATCACAGGTACTCCTCCAACGTAAGTCTGCCGGGTATCTCTAAACTTCAAAGCATCTGCAGATACATCATCGCGAGAAATGCGATCCAGCAACTCTCGAGACTTTGGGCCTGACAAGGCTATGCCGTGCCATTCACCGGTCTGGTTTTCGTGGGTGACATTCTCTGGAAGTGATTTTGCAAACCAGCGGCTGTGTGCATCTTGCATGGCACCTGAACCAAATAACATAAAGTGATCATCTGCGTAGCAGGCGACGGTGAGATCACCGTACAGTTTGCCTTTCTGTGTCAGCATGGGCGTCAGTGCGATGCGCCCGGGTTTTGGAATGTGCCCGGCCATGGTTTGATCAAGCCATGCGCGTGCTCCCGCTCCCTTAATTACATGCTTTGCAAAGTTGGCGATTTCAATTCCCGCCACACCACTGCGTACGGCTGCGACTTCTCGTGCGACATAGTCGTGTGAACGGTTGCGTTCGAAGGTTGGGTCTTCATAAGCGTCTTGCGGATTGTCTGCAAACCACAGTGCGTGCTCCAGTCCGAATGACTGTCCCATGCGTGCACCTTTGGCAATCAATCTGTCATAGAGTGAGGTGGTTTGCTGCAAGCGTCCTTTGGGTAAGGTTTCGTTAGGGAAGGTCATGACAAACCGGCGTTCATAGTTTTCGGTTGACTTGACTGTGCCCCAGTCGGGTGAGGCCCAGTTGCCGAATCGTGCAACATCCATTGCCCAGACATCAATAGACGGCTCACCGTCTATCATCCACTCCGCCATGGTTAACCCGACACCTCCACCCTGACAAAAGCCTGCCATCACACCGACAGCACACCAGTAGTTGTGCATGCCGGGCACCGGGCCAATCATCGGGTTGCCGTCCGGGCCGAATGTAAATGGCCCGTTGATGGTTTGTCTGATACCTGCTTCAGCCAGTGCAGGGATGCGATCAAAGGCGAGTTCTAATCGATCTGCTATGTGTTCAAGATTCGGGTTTAAAAGCTCATGGCCAAAGTCCCACGGTGTGCCATCGACGCGCCATGGAACCCCTACCGGTTCATAAGTGCCAAGCAGCAGGCCATCGCGTTCCTGACGGAAGTAAATATTGGCGTTGTAGTCAATGCCGCAAGGTAGGCGTGAGCTTGAGTTTTTTATCTCATCAATGGTTTCAGTCAGCAGGTAATGATGCTCCATCGGCTGTACCGGTAAGTTGAGTCCGGCAAGTCGGCCCACCTCACGGGCCCAGAGCCCGCCACAGTTAACCACGTGTTCGGCATTGACTGTGCCTTTGTCGGTGACAACATCCCAACTGCCATCAGCGCGTTGGGTGGTGGCAGTGACTGGTGTATGAGTGAAGTATTGACCGCCGTAATGTCTGGCGGCTTTCGCGAAAGCGTAGGTGGTACCGGAAGGATCAAGGTCACCATCCTGATCATCCCATAGTGCAGCTATATAGTGTTTGGGGTCTATTAACGGATGGCGCTCTGCCACTTCCTTAGGTGAGATCCATTCCTGTTCAAGACCCATGTATCGTGCTTTCGATCGTTCGCGCTTGAGATAGTCATACCAGGTTTTATTGGATGCGAGATAAAAGCCGCCAGTCAGATTCAACCCGATTGACTGGCCTGAAAGCTCTTCTATCTCTTTGTACAAGTTAATTGTATAGCTTTGCAGGCGCGATATATTAGGGTCTGAGCTAATGGTGTGAATTTGACCTGCAGCATGCCAGCTTGAACCGGAAGTCAGTTCATCGCGTTCCAGCAGCACTGTGTCTTTCCAGCCAAACTTTGCCAGATGAAACAAAATTGAACAACCGACAACACCACCGCCTACAATCACAACCTTGGCATGACCGGGTAATGCGTCTCTGGTTGCTCCTTCTTTTATAAAGTCTGGCATGTTAATCCCTGATATAAATTATTTGATATTAGACTGGCATCAGTTTTGAGAGGTGCTGCAATCAGTGCCACGCAGCGTGATATCAATACCACGCGTCTGGCAACTCTTCCTTGCGTTTTGCTATGTGTGCATCCAGCGCTTCCCTGGTTGCAGGATCCATGGGTGGTGCTTCATATTCGTCCAGCATTTTATTCCACTTTTTATAAGCACGCTTACGCATGTCCTGGCTTCCGCCTTCTTCCCAGCTTTCGCAGTTTTCACTGTCGCTGAGTGTGGCGTCGTAAAAAGCGGTTTGATAATGCCGCATGGTGTGTGCAGAACCTAAAAAGTGCCCACCCGGTTCAACTTCCTGGTAGGCGTCACGAGCGAATTGATCATCACTGGTATCCAGACCGTTGAGTACTTTTTGATAGCTGCCAAGACGATCGGCATCCATGATGAGTTTTTCAAACCCGGTGGACAATCCACCTTCAAGCCAGCCTGCTGCGTGCAGAGTAAAGTGCGATCCTGCTAACGCAGTGGAGTGCATGGAATCAGCGCTTTCATAGGCTGCTTGAGCGTCTTCAATTTTGGAGGCTGTTAAAGAGCCACCGCAACGCAATGGCAGGTTCAAGCGTCTTGCCATTTGAGCAATAATATAATTTGAGATGACAGGCTCAGGCATACCAAAAGTGGGCGCTCCGGATTTAAGGCTCATGGAAGACAAAAAATTACCCATCACAAATGGAGAGCCGGGTTTTACCAATTGGCCAAAGGCAATGGTAATCATGACCTCTGCCATAGCCTGTGCAATAGCAGCGGCAGTAGATACCGGACCCATTGCGCCGGTGAGTATAAACGGGGTTATCACCATAGCCTGACCGCGTGAAGAGTAGACTTGAATTGCTTCAGTCACTACTCGATCAATCAGCAACGGCGAGTTAGTATTCACGTTGGCCATAATCACAACGTTGTTATCCATGGTGTCTTTGCCGTGGAGAATCTCTGCCATGTCTACACTGTCTTGTGCACGGCTCTTCTCGGTGATAGCCCCTAAGTGAGGTTTGTCACCCAGGGTCATGTGGGCGTACACCATATCGAGGTGGCGTTTACTCACGGGTATGTCGGTGGGTTCCGCTATCACTAAGCCGCTGTGGTGCAGGTTAGGGTGCATTGACGTGAGCTTTACCAGTTTTTCAAAGTCGTCAAACGTGGCGTAGCGTCTGCCCCTCTCAAGGTCTCTTACAAACGGTGCACCATAGATAGGAGCAAATACCTGATTGTGTCCACCGATGGTGACCGAACGTTCCGGGTTACGCGCCAGTTGAGTGAATTCAGACGGGGCTTTAGCGCATTGCTCACGCACCCATTTGGCATCCGCAAAAATCTTGTCACCCTCTATTTTTACCTTGGCGGATCTCCATATCTGTAGCGCTATCGGGTCATCGCGAAACGCAAAGCCGATGTTTTCAAGCATCCAGTCAACCTGATCATCGATTTTTGTCAGTTGTTCTTCATCCAGTGGATCAAAGAAAGACAATTGACGTTTAATGTAGGGTGAGGCGGATACTGGAGTCGCGTTATCACTGCTGCGGTTCCGTCGGCTTTTTCGGATGCGTCGAGTCATAGGTGCTTTCTGGAGATATGCTTTTGGAGGTGCGATCTGTCTGGCCGCTGCCGGTATTGAGAATTTCAGCTCACCATGACTCAAATTAGCTGCCAGAGTTTTATCATAAGCGTCTGCCCATTTGAGAGCGAGTAGTCGGGGTTGTCGCGCTTTGCTAAGTATCGGTTGAGATGCCGGCCATCTGTGTTATTGCGAGTGCTGAGGTCAGCAAGCAGCGCGTATCCGGTAATCTGAATGTAAAATAGTTTGAAGGCTCTTGAGAAGCAGGAGATTTGACGGCATGTTGTTGGGGTCTTAAACCATTCTCAGCTCACTATGATTGATAACAGCAAGCGAAACACCCTCAAATCCCTGGCGTTAACTATAGCGGCGACAGCCATCACAAAGGCGGCACGTGCAGAGAGTGCCTGGAGTGGCAATCAGGATTTTTTATCCAATAAGGCATCTGGTAACTCAGGGCGCGATGCAGCTGAACTTGCTACGGTTCAAGTGTCGACTCGTGTATCTGCAATTCGAAATGAGCTAGAAGTGGTAATTACCAACACTGGTGATCAAAGACTCACTATCACTCAGCTGACTCCCGCGAAAGTCCGTGTTGCCAGAGGGGAGTTTGATTTCACTCCACTCCTTGCCAATGGTCCACTGCGACTTGCCGCCGGTAAGTCTGCGACAGTTGGAATGCAGCGCAAACCACTTGCAATGATTGCTGGCTCGAGTGTACCCGGCTCTCTCACAGAGACTCTACAAAAGACCGTGTCGATTGTCGTTGAGAACAGTGCGTTTGCCAGTGTCTCGGTGGTCGGTACAGCGCTGGTTTAAACCCGGTTAAGTTTTGTGATTGAGCGCTTGTGAAGGCGAGTGTTCAGGGCAATACACTGGTGCCGCCGTCATAACAGGCGGAGCCGTGCTTGCGGTGCCACAGCCTGAACAGGTGGCGCTTTAAGTGGCTTTCATCGTGATCGATAAACTCGCTTCGATAGTGGCCAACCTCACTGTTATTCAGGTATTGGATCTGGCCGCGTTCAAGCGCTGCTTCAAACCACAGGTCTGATGACTGGCTTACTTCATCTACGGCATTGAGCGCATCCGTGAGGTCTGCGTCCATACATTTACCGGCAACGTCATAACCCTTGCGAACCAGAGAAGGGTTGGCGCGGGCAAAAAGACGGTCATAGCGCCAACTGAAAAATGGTGCAAGCGTGACGGCAGGTTCAGATTCAGCATGTTCTTTTTGACGATCAAATAACATGGGTTGGTAGAGGCGCGACAGTGCGTCAGGATAATGATCTTGCAGGCGTTGGTGAACAGCATACAGACTACAAAAACGACTGATACCTCCTTCTTTGGCCGGGTGTTTACAGAACAAGCCGACGTAATCGGGAGGGCATTTTCCAAATGCATTATCGGTGTGAAAATTCAGCTCAACGTTAGTCCATGAGCCGCGTACACCATAGGTGTAAGCCTGACTGATGTCGCGTACGTCATAGATCATTTGTCCGCTTCGCTTTTGGGCGACCGGTCTTGCTATCAGCTGACCCAGTACCCAGTAGAGTTCAACACTCACTTCCAGCGGATAGTCATCCACTGGCAGATGATCTACAACCGCAAAGCCCACGCCTTCATCGAGATTTCTTTTTACTTCTTTGAATATTTTTCTGCATTCGGAGAGCTCGAGATCATCTGGCGTGCGTGCCATATTGCCAACCGGATGATTGCTTATAAAGTCTGCTGCGTTACGAACTTCGGCAACGGCTTTTGAGTTTAATTTTATAAGCCAGTCAGTACGGGTGATGTCTCTGGCAATCCAAACTCTTCTGTGGTCTGGAATTGTCCTGATACTGGATGCCTCATTGCTGCAGTCCAGGTAACTTACATCAGTGTCTAACAGAGTGGTTGTTGGTTGCTCAGACATGCTTGATCCTCCGCGTGGCAGAGCAAATCATAAAACAGAACGCATAGTTGCTGAAGACTGGCAGTTGTATTTTTGAGGCGATACAGAAGAGAAAGACACATCGGCAGGCAATGCAGTTTGGCCCAGGCAGAGGAAAAGACTGTTTCAGGAACAGTCTTTTCGGGTTAACGGAGCTACCGTCAACGGCTCTGGAGAATTGGGTCCGGAAGGCAGATGATGCTTGCCTTCAGTTGATGATTGAATTATGCCCTGATTACTGTATTCATGCTGTGATGTTGTTCACATAATAATACATTGCGTATCATTTTCTTTACAAGTAGTAGCTTTTGAGCCAGTGCTCTGCGAGAGAATGATTATCGATCAGGCAGAGGAAAAGACTGTTACGAGAACAGTCTTTTCTGGTCAACGGGGCTACCGTCAACGGCTCTGGAGAATTTGGGTCTGAAGCTGTGTGTGCAGCTGATGAAATATTATGCACCTTCAGCCATCCAGATTCTGTGATTTTGTTCATATAATGATACAATCTGTATCAATATTGATGCACTAATGCGTTCTTCAGTTGCAGTGCTGCATTGGAGCGAGCGGCAGCGCCAGCTTTGATCGGCATAGTGAAAAAACCGTGAACCGCGTCATGCACAGTGGTGGTTGTGACCTTTACGCCGGCGTTTTTCAGCAGCTTAGCGTACTTTATACCCTCGTCACGCAAGGGATCGAAGTCGACTGTCATCACCCATGCATCGGGAAGATTCTGTAGCGGTGCAGATAAAGGTGATACCCGGGAATCGTTTCTTAAGTGTGCTTCAGGCACGTAGTGATCCCAAAACCATTGCATCAGATTGCGAGTCAGGAAATAGCCGTCTGCGTTTTCAAGATAACTCTGATTGTTGAAGTCAGCTTCAATCACCGGGTACACCAGAAGCTGGAATTTTACTGCCGGCGACATATCGCCGGATGCAAGGCATACACAGGTCGCAATGTTCGCACCGGCGCTGTCCCCGCCAATTGCAATGTTAGATGGATCAGCTCCAATAGATGAGGCGTTTTTGGAAATCCACTCCAGTGCACATTGTCCATCATTAAAAGCTGCAGGAAACTGATGTTCAGGTGCCAGGCGATAATCAACCGATAGCACCATGCAGCCCGATTGGGATGCGAGATCTCGGCAAGTCATGTCTGCACTATCGAGATCACCCAGTACCCAGCCACCACCGTGAAACCACACCAGAACGGGTAACTGATTATCAGCGGACGGTTTATACATCCGGCATTTAATAGCGCCGTGTGGAGCAGGTATTTCTATATCAGCTACTTCATGAACGTCGGCAGGGTTTCCGGGAGCCATGCGTAGCTCGTGAAAGGTCTCACGCATCTGTGGTACAGATAAGTGATGTGCTGTTGCCAATGTTTCTTGCACAGTAGTCAGGTACGTTGCAATCTCCTGATCCAGCTTGTCACTGGTCATAGTGTTTGCTCCATAGTTGAGTCTCGCACTGTATCGATATTCATGTGATCAGAATGGCTCTGAAGTCATTGACATTGGTAAGCGTTGGGCCGGTTTTTAGCAGATTACCCAGTTGATCAAAAAAATGGTAAGCATCATTGTTCTGCAAGTAGGAACCCGGGTTAAGTCCTGATGTGCAAGCGCGCTCTAGTGTAGACGGAGTTACCATACAGCCAGCGTTATCTTCGGTGCCATCAATGCCATCTGTATCTGCCGCCAGAGCGTATACGCCAGGCAATCCATTTAAAGCCTGTGACAGTGCCAGTGAAAACTCGGCGTTGCGACCACCACGGCCATTGCCTTTCACAGTGACGGTAGTCTCACCCCCTGATAGTAGTACACAGGGTTTTGGGACAGGCTGGCCGTGACGGACAACCTGCTTTGCGATACCCGCGTGTACCATCGCAACCTGTGAGGCTTCGCCTTCAATGCTGTCTCCAAGAATTACGGGTGTGATGCCATTTTGTCTGGCTACATCGGCCGCTGCTTCGAGCGACATTTGAGGGGTTGCGATTAACAGTGCTTCACTGGCGTTAAGTTTTGCGTCTCCGGGTTTCGGGGTTTCGCTATAACGGTTGTCTTCAGACGGCGCACCAGCAGCGCCGTGTTTAAGATGCTCGATTGCAGCTGTTGGTTGTTTGATAGCGTACTTGTTGATGATCTCAATCGCCTCTTGATAGGTGCTCGGATCAACCACGGTCGGTCCGGACGCAATGACATCAGGATCATCATCCGGCACATCCGAAATCATCAATGTCACGAGCCTGGCGGGGTGCGCTGCAGCTGCAAGTCGACCACCCTTGATGCCGGATAAGTGTTTACGAACGCAGTTCATCTCGCGAATATTTGCACCGCTTTTCAAGAGTGCCCGATTAAGCTGCTGTTTGTCGTCCAGTGTCAGACCCACTGCCGGTAACGATAGCAGCGCTGAGCCACCACCTGAAATAAGGCATACGATCAGATCGTCTTTTGTTGCATCTGTTGCCAGATCGAGAATCCTCTTTGCCGCTATCTCACCGGCTTGATCCGGTACCGGATGGGCCGCCTCGGTTATCTCTATAGTTTCGCAGGGCACCGCATAGTCATAGCGGGTGACTACCAGGCCGGATAGTTTGTCTACCGGGCCGCGCCAGTGAGATTCGAAAACACGAGCCATTTCTGCAGAAGCCTTGCCTGCGCCAATAACAATCGTGCGACCGACCGGTGGCTCGGGCAAATAGTGCGGCAGTGCTTTTTCTGGCTGTGCTGCCACGACTGCTGCCTGAAACATTGCGCTTAATAACTCTTCTTCACTCATGGCTCTACCGGTATTCAATCGCTGCTGTGCATCGGGTATCAGTCTTTATTTATGCGTGGTTAGTTATCTTCGGAGGAATCGCATGGCAAGCAGACCGATTATTGCCATGGAAGATGCTGCACCGGCAACGTAGGTGAGCGCTGCTGCAGTTAACATGGATTTAGCACCAGCGTACTCTTCTTCATTAACCATTTTATATCTGGTTAGTTCCTGCAGCGCTCGTTTACTGGCATCGAATTCAATCGGCAGTGTCAGTACAGGCATCAGCATACCGAGTAACATCATAAGCAGGCCGATATTGATCAGGAAACCGCTACCGATGAAGCTCGCACCCACGGTTAAAATCAGGCCGAAGCGATTCCCGATAGCGGCCAGCGGCATCATTACCGCTTTGAGTTTTAGCGGGGCATAACCCTGCTTGTCTTGTATGGCGTGGCCAACCTCGTGTGCGGCAACTGCAAGCGCTGCGATACTCGGCCTGTTATTGATATCCTGTGACAGGCGTATGAGCTTTTGACTCGGAATATAGTGGTCTGTCAGCATTCCTTTTGAAACTTCAAGTTTTACTTGTGTCAGTTGATTGTTATCAAGTATGTGGCAGCGCGGCTGCATGGCCGTCTATGCCAGCCTGGTTTTGTACTGCACTCCAATTACCATAGGTGCGGGTCATCCACGCGCGCACCAATGCAGATCCGATAAATGATAATGCGATTATAACGATGAACATATTGGTCTCTGATGTACACTAGCTGTCGAGTTGTTCTAACGCGGCTCTGGCGGCTGCTGAAAAATTTTAAACCTTCGGGGCGACCCGCTCAGTTATTGAATTACGCATCGGGATTTGCATGAAACTCTATCATAATCCGGCATCACCGTTCGTTCGCAAAGTCCTGGTTGTCGCTCACGAGTGCGGCATCGAAGACCAGATACAATTGCAGCAAGTGGCCCTCACACCCGTGAGTCCTGATACAGGTCTGAACGGGGATAATCCTCTGGGTAAAATCCCGGCGCTGGTGCTGGATAACGGCGATACATTGTTTGATTCGCGCGTCATCTGTGAATACCTCAATACTACTTTTGGCGGCACACTTTTCCCGGAAAATGCAAAGCAGCGTTGGATAACCCTTCGGCGCCAGTCGCTGGGTGACGGCTTTTGTGATGCCGCGGTTCTGGTTCGCTATGAGGGGTTTGTGCGACCTGAGGACAGGCAGTGGCAGGAGTGGGTTGACGCACAGCTCAACAAGTGTCGTCGGACCATAGACCTACTGGAGAAAGAATGTGTGGGTTTTGATGATGTTCCGGATATTGGCACGTTGAGTATTGCCATTGCTCTTGCTTACTTCGATTTCAGGAATCCGGATGAAGAATGGCGTAAAGATGCTCCAGCGCTTGCAGAGTGGTACCAACGGATGGCACAGCGTGAGTCCTTGATGAAAACCCGTCCTGCCTGATTTAACTCGCCTTACTGATCATTCAACCTTGATGCCTGTCAATTGATTAACCGGCGAACGCTGCGACGTTTGTTGCTTGATGCTAAGCGCACGTTATTGTTAGCAACCCCGCTGATGCTTGCGCAGCTGTTGTACGTCTGTAACGGATTAGTCGACGCGCTGGTGGCCGGTCGCCTGGGGAGAAATGAGCTTGCCGCAGGTGGTATCGGAGCCGGACTGTGGTTTTTTGCATCGCTTTCCTGTATCGGACTAATGGCAGGGTTGTCACCCACACTCTCGAGGCTTATTGGTCAGCGTCGTCGGGCTTTTGTTGGCTCGGTATTTACCCAGGGACTGTGGATAGGTTTTGCCACGGGTGTATTTGCGATGCTGCTAACCTGGCTGATGATCGCAACACTGCCAACGTGGTCGCTCGATAGTGAGTTGATTCCGTTAATCCAGCGCTATTTGCTACCTGCGAGTTTAAGTTTGCCTGCCTTCGCGGTGGTAATGGCTTGTCGCAATGCGTGTGAGGCAACAGGATTTACCCGTGGTGTGCTATTGGTCCAACTGATGGGGCTTGGTATTAATATTGTGGTCGATCTTGCTATAGGTCTTGGTTGGTTTGGATTTCCCAGGCTTGGCCTGTCAGGCATTGGTATTGCCACTTCATTAGTGTCAGTTGCGATGGCGGTAGCGTTACTGTTCCATTTGCGTGGTAAGCGTTTTTCGCGCTACCAGTTTTTGTCTAAATTTGAATGGCCGCGTTGGCAGGATATCAAGCCAATGCTGGTGTTATCGGTACCGATCTATCTGGCGCTGTTATTCGAGGCCGGACTGTTTACAGCCACAGCAGTGCAGATGGGGATGTTGGGTACGCTTGAAGCCGGGGCACATAATATAGCTATTGGCATATCGGGTGCGTGTTACATGTTGCCACTCGGATTGTCTTTTGCGTTGACGGCGAGAGTAGGGCGGGTTTACGGAAGGGGCTCGTACGAGCTGCTGAAGTTACGTGTTGCAAGCGGTCTTGTCATCACTTTACTGTTGGCGGCTATAACAGTTACTTTGCTGGTGTTGTTTCGTTATCAGCTAACTGGCCTCTATTCCTCAGACGCTGAACTGCGACTATTTGCAGCACAGCTTGTGGCGCTGGCGGCTGTTTTCCAATTATCGGACGGCGCACAGGTGTCGTTACTCGGTATGTTGCGAGGCATGAATGACACGCGAGTTCCAATGCTGATCAATGCCTTTTCCTATTGGGCCGTGGCATTTGCTGCGGGCTATTATTCGGCGCATCACCTTGGCTGGGGCGCTAAAGGTCTTTGGGGTGGGTTGATACTTGGATTGAGTGTTGCGGCGATTTTGCTATTTATAAGACTCAAAATGCGCCTGCGTCAGGTCGAGCGTGAGATGACGGCACAGAACGGTTTGGTGTGACTTTGAGAGGGTAAAAAAAAGGCGCAGGTAAAAACCTGCGCCTTGTAGTGCTCACAACGGTCGGTATTAGCCGAACTGATTCATGGTGTTGTCTTTACCTGAAGCTTTCAGCGCTTGATTACCAGAGAAGTATTCTTTGTGATCGTCGCCAATATTGGAGCCTGCCATATCCTGGTGCTTAACGCAGGCCAGTCCGTTGCGGATCTCCTGACGCTGTACGTTGCGCACGTAGGCCAGCATGCCTTGATCACCGAAATAACCTTTAGACAGAGTGTCTGTAGACAACGCAGCCGTGTGATAAGTTGGCAGGGTGATCAGGTGATGGAAAATGCCGGCGCCTTTTGCTGCATCAGCCTGGAAAGTACGGATCTTTTCATCGGCTTCACGGCTTAGGTCAGTATCATCGTAGTCAACGCTCATTAGATTGTCGCGAACATAGGCCGAGACGTCTTTTCCTTCGTCCTTCCATGCATCAAAAATTTGCTGGCGGAAATTGAGCGTCCAGTTAAAAGACGGGCTGTTGTTATAAACAAGCTTGGCGTCTGGAACAACTTCTTTAATTCGATTAACCATGCCGGCTATCTGCCCGACGTGTGGTTTCTCTGTTTCAATCCACAGCAGGTCAGCACCGTTTTGAAGTGCCGTGATGCAATCCAGCACAACCCGGTCTTCACCAGTATTTGGCTTAAACTGAATCAAACCGTTCGGCAGGCGGGCGGTTTTAACCATTTCGCCATCACGTTGAATAACGATATCACCTGATCCGAGTTGCTTAGGGTCAGTCACGACTTCACCGTCAATGAAAGCGTTATATTGATCAGCCAGATCACCAGGGCTATGTGAAACCGGGATCTTCTGGGTAAGACCTGCACCCAGTGAATCAGTACGAGCGACGATCACACCGTCATCGACACCGAGCTCAAGAAACGCATAGCGCAGCGCGTTAATTTTAGCCAGGAAGTCCTCATGCGGTACCGTAACTTTCCCGTCCTGATGTCCACACTGCTTGACGTCTGAAACCTGATTTTCAATCTGCAAACAACAGGCGCCAGCTTCGATCAGTTTCTTGGCTAGTAGATAGGTCGCTTCCTCATTACCAAAACCTGCATCGATGTCAGCAATAATCGGGACTACGTGAGTTTCAAAATTCTCTATCTTGTCTGTTACCGCCTTGGCTTTTACTTCGTTGCCAGCGGCGCGAGCATCATCCAGCTCGGTAAACAGATGGCGTAACTCTCTTGCATCTGCCTGCTTTAAGAAAGTATAGAGTTCTTCGATCAATGCGGGCACCGATGTCTTTTCATGCATTGATTGATCTGGCAATGGACCAAACTCAGAGCGCAGCGCCGCGATCATCCAGCCTGAAAGGTATAAATAACTACCTCGGGTAGTCTCGAAATGTTTTTTCACCGAGATCATCTTCTGCTGTGCGATAAATCCGTGCCACACACCGAGTGACTGAGTGTACTTGGAATTGTCTGCGTCATAGGCCGCCATATCTTCACGCATTAGCGTAGCGTTGTACTTCGCTATATCCAAACCAGTCTTAAAGCGATTTTGTAAGCGCATTCTTGCAACGTATTCTGCATCGATAGCACTCCAGCTGTCACCGTTGGCTGAGATTAGTTTGGCGCTGCTATTGATTTCACTGGAATATGAACTCATGTAAAGACCTCTGTTATTAAAGCTATTAGTAAAACTGGCGGCGTTTGCTTTCAGTTATGGTTATTAGTTGTTAGTTATCCGTTTTGTGCTGTGAAATGCTGTTCCATCGCATCGATAACGCCGTTATCCAGATTCACAGAGCAATACGGAACTGAGCTGTCAGCTACGCGTGTCACGGTATCGACTTTAATAGGTACAACTTTAATGCGGGCGGGCTGTTTGGTGATGCCGTTAGCATTTTTTTGAGTTAAAAGCAGGATTTCCCCAAGCTTTTCTATGTGTGTCGGGCTAATTTCTGCGTTGCCGGCAGGTATATAAATGTTCAGATGTGTTTTTCCGTGCGTGTTATTTGCGTAGATAAATACCGCGACTAATGCATCAACGATTGAACTGTGAACAGGGTTGCCGTTGTCATCCATAACCAGTTGGCAAGTGTCAGTGTCACCTGACAGTTTTACCTCCCAGATACTATTCTCTGGTAATTGCATCGCTCTATGATTGGTCGAGGACTCTTCATTGCTACGGGTCTTACAAGCCTGCTCAAACCAGTGCTTGTATAAGTCGCACTTTTCAGTCTCGGTGGTAGCGGTGAAGTCTGTGAGTGCGTTGCTCTTAGTTTCAAGCTGAATATCATCGATATTGGCAATATCGTGTTCGCCAATAATGCCATGGCGATCAAAATTCACTTCAACTCGCATTCCACAGTGTTCAAGCAGAATGCTCTCGGGTTCACTCGCAGATCCGTTTTTACCAATGAACTGTCTTGGCTGCTTTAAGCCTGTTGTGCTGCCATCGGCGAGAATAACCAGCAGGTTTTTAAAGTACACGAGATAGCCGGCAGCATCCCGGTGTGATCCTTCGGTCAGTGGGAATGCCATGTCCAGAAAGTTCTTCGCACAGCCAACGACCCTGTCTCGTCTGGCGACATTGACGCTGTTGCCAATCCGTAGCCCGGCGGTGTGAGGAATAAACTCATCGCGGTACAAAGCGCCATACAAGCTGCCCCAGCGCGGGCTTATTGCATTCATTGTAAGGTCGGAGGTGTGTACCGGAGTTTTGTTGTCGCCCTTGACGCAGGCTGATGGTATCTCGGTGAGGTTCGAGTGTGTGTTGTCTGCAACAACCTGAAGTGCCCTGGAAAATACACTCCAGAATTCTTCCGCCTGCATTTGGCTGATAGGCAGAACTGTGTTTTCAATGAATCGGGCAAGCTCAGTGTGAACTGAGTGCTTATGGTGCTTAGTGAATTTGTTGTCAGTATGAGCGGTCATAATTTGATCCCTGAGCAGTCGGCTTTTGCCGGTTAGCGAGTACGGAGCAAAGTATAGAAATTTCAAATAATAATTGCACAATAGAAATTACACAGTGTAAAATATACAAATGAATAGTCCAAAACGAATGTTGAGAAACGCACACTTTCTGGGTGTAAAAATTAGAAATCTGCGTAAAAGCAACAAGTTAACGATGGAAGATTTATCTGCACGATGTATCAAAATTGATGCAGAGGCGGCGCCGTCGGTTTCTTACATATCGATGATTGAGCGTGGAAAGCGCACACCAGGCGCTGCAATGCTCGGTGTTATTGCGTCGGTTTTTCAAAAGGACCCGGAATGGTTTCTCGATGACATGCCGGTGGATGAAGGCCTGGTGCCGGACAAAGGCGGTCGTGGCGGGATAACCGGCATGGCGCTCGAGCCAGGCTTCCTCTTCTCCAGTGAGATTCTCCAAATCGCGATTCCGGAGATGCTGTCTCAGACCGGCACCACTGGTCGTCAGTTTGCGCATCTCTTAATAAGAGCTCACCAGGAGGCACACCAGAATCAGTTTCCGGATCTTGAGCGTCTCGCTGAAAGCATCGGTCACAAGCAGATGCCTCTTTCACTGCAGGCACTTGAAGAAATAGTTAAATCGCTTGGTGTAAAAATAAAGTGGTTCGATAAGCTAACGGATCAGCAGGCAGAGGAGCTGCGTGTTGATAGTGGTAGTCATGTGCGTTCCTATTTTGAAGCTCCGAAGACAATCCATCTTAACTCTGCGCTTGAAAAGGATCCGGTGCGTAAAAAATATGATCTTGCTGTGTATATAGGTCACAAGGTTCTGCACGATGGTGACGGAGTAAAAAGCGTGATGCTAAGTAGTAAGCACTATGTAAGCGGGGTTACAGAAGCGACTACTGACATCAACAAAAAAAGTGCTGTTGATGCAAAAGATATTATGCTGGCATGGCGTGACTTTGAGTGTAGCTTTTTTGCTGCTGCACTACTTTGTCCTAAAGTGCCTTTCAGGCGTTTACTTGAGCGCAATGGTTATGAAGTCAACAGTGGTACGCTGGTAGATGTTTCATATTCAATTGCTATGCGACGTATGACATCGGTTTCTCCTTACCCACACTGGCACTACTTTGATGCTTATCCA
Organism: uncultured Granulosicoccaceae bacterium; assembly: GCA_964593315.1. GTDB lineage: Bacteria > Pseudomonadota > Gammaproteobacteria > Granulosicoccales > Granulosicoccaceae. The sequence continues at coordinate 25,137 of CAZQKJ010000001.1, read as the reverse complement.
CCGGGTCGATTAAATGCGGTGTATCGCGGTAATGGTATTCCATTGCCGTGGGGTAATATGCGTATGGTTCAGGATCCTTGTCAGCACTGGGCGGTATTCAGAAAGTTAACTGAAGAAGCTGCTAATGCATCGGCACAGATTTCATTGCTCGATGTTGGAGGTGAGAGTCGTATCTATGCCTGCGAGTCAGTGATAGTCAATGATCTTTCCGGTGCACCTCAAGTTCTATGTGCAGGTGTTGATGTAAATCCTGCTATTGCCGCACAGGGTCAGGATCCTCTGTCACTGGCCGCTGATTTGAAAAAGGCCTGCGGTGGCAATGGCGGCTCGGCACCCATACCGGCTTCCTTGAAAAAGGAACTGATCAAAACGGCCAAGATCCTGAATATTTCCTGGGTGGAGCGAGGCATAGAAAACGATGCACGAGTGATATGCCCCCGAAGTAGTGCATGCCCGAGACGGCCTTCATGCCACGCCTGATATAAAAAGTGATCAGCTTGCCTGTGTCGGCAGCTGAATGATCATCCAGGGTGTGTTATCGCGCTACGCGGCTTTTTGCGGGTTTTCGTCCGAGTCGTCGAGATCAAATGCGCTGACTGAGCAGTTCTTGCCGTTTTGTTTAGCAACGTAAAGCGCTTTGTCTGCTGCTGACAACATTTTTTGTGGCCCGACTGCACCATCTGTCGCTTGCGCACCGGCAATGCCGAGGCTTGCGGTGAGATTTACTCGAATATCGTCGGATAGCTTGAACCGGGCTTGCTCAATGGCAGCGCGTGTTCGTTCAGCGAAGATGTTTGCGTTCTCAGGTGTGGTTTGAGGGAGCAGTGCGACAAACTCCTCGCCGCCGTAGCGCGCAACAATATCGGCCGCTCGAGCACACTCGTCGAGAATTACTGCCACTTGCTTTATAGCGTTGTCACCAGCCTCGTGTCCGTACTGATCATTGATTTGCTTAAAATCGTCTATGTCGAGCATGACCACGGACAATGGTAATTTGTAGCGGTTGCGACGATCTGACTCACGCTTTAATACTTGATCAAAGTAACGTCTGTTGTATAGCAGTGTTAATGTATCAGTGGAGGCCAGGCGTTTTAACTTGTAGTTTGCGTCTACCAGGCGCCTGTTGGCTTTGGATAGTTTTTCGTGGTTGTTTTCAAGTTGCAGAAGAAGATTGGTATTTTCTCGTTGCAGCTTACTGCTTGAATAGGCTCTGTTGACAGCGGCTGTTAATACGTCGTGATTATCCAGTGGTTTTTGCAAATAATCATAAGCGCCGCATTGCAGGGCAGTTAAGACAGTGTCGTAGCTGTCATAGCTCGTCATTACAATAATATTGAGTGATTGATCGACGAGCGTTAGGCGCTTTGTCAGTTCAAAGCCATCCATGCCGTCCATACGGACATCAGTCAGCACTACGTCTACCTTGTTGGTGGCGTACACTTCCATCGCTTGCTCGCCACTATACGCGGGCAGCGTTACATAGCCTGCTTGTAGAAGGACGTTACTTGCGATGGACACGATTGCTTCATCGTCGTCGACGATCAGTATGTGCCCTTTGGGTGTCAGGTCCGACATTGTTATATTTATTCCGATAACCTTACATGGTGTAACGGCGCGAATAATCACATCTTTTTATTCATTACAGCGTTTTGCAGGGTTGGTGGTGGCAAATCTGTGAACCAGATCACTGTGTCAGCGTGGGAGAGGCCCCAAAACCGCACGATCGCAGAGAATGGATTGCTGCTACACACCCGAGTTTTGCAAAAACCTGTGGCGGCCCTGCTACGGGTTTCAGTAAGATCGGTGACCAAACACGCGTCGTGAACGGTGGTGGTTGCACGGCTGTTACTGGCCATTACTATTACAGTTCACAGCCTTTGTAGGCCTGGGCAGGCCAGTGATGATGCGAGATTCGTGGCGCCAGCACCTGACTAGCCTATTGCGTCAAACCAGTCCGACTTATTCACGAGGCGACTGGGCCAAAAGCCCGTCACATTTCTCGCGACTCCTTATGTCACGCAGCGAGTCACGATTTTTCAGGCAATCACACGAGCAATTAGTGCAATTGTCTCCGCGAGCGGATTCCGCATGAATAATCCAGGCTAGTGGCCGATGGCGTCTTTCGGAACATATCGCCCGGATGCATCGCGTACAAAGCTCTCTTCGACCATCGGGTGCCTGACTGGCTCTTCGCTATCATCAGGTAACAGGTTTTGCTCTGAGACATAGGCGACATACTCTGTCTCTTCGTTTTCTGCATACAGGTGATAGAACGGTTGGTCCTTGCGTGGCCGGACATCTTCCGGAATTGATTCGTACCATTCTTCGGAATTTGCGAATGTCGGGTCGACATCAAAGATCACCCCGCGGAAAGGGTAGATCCGGTGCTTTACAGACTGACCGATATCAAATTTTGCAGAGCGTATCATTGAGTAAAAATGATCCTGGATCGATGGGATGTGCGCAAACCGTCTATCCGCGATCCCGTTGTAACGGTAAATAAATAGTGTAGCGGTGTTCAAATAGTACAGAGTCGTGCTGTGATCAGATAGTAAATTGTATCGATATTAAGAAAAAAAATATCAACTCCGGACGCTTCAAACACACTGGTAGTGGCGTATGAAAGGCCTGTGGAAGCATGACAAATTGCATCAGATGACCGATCATGGTGTGACCCTGCTCAGTTTAGCAAAGATAGATAGCGTAATGACAAATAAAATTATTCTTGATTGTGACCCGGGACATGATGATGCGGTAGCGATCTTGCTCGCACTGGCTTCGCCGGCAGAGATTGATCTGTTGGGTCTCAGCGTGGTGGGTGGCAATGTGCCACTCAAACTGACCACAGATAACGCGCTGCGAGTACTGGCATTGGCCGGACGTGATGACGTCGGTGTGTATGCCGGTTGTCCCAGGCCGATGGTGCGTGACATGGTGACAGCCGAGCATGTACATGGTGAGTCAGGCCTGGATACCGGCAGTGGCAAACTGCTCGATCTGCCAGAGTGTGAATTGGCAGAGCTTCATGCGGTTAATTTTATAATCGACACAATACGCACGCATCCGAAAGATACCGTGACACTGGTTGCTACCGGGCCGCTAACCAATATCGCTGTGGCATTTGCCATGGCGCCCGACATATGTGACCGGCTACATCAGTTGGTAATAATGGGGGGCGCATGCCATGAGCCGGGTAATATCACCCCCGCCGCCGAATTTAATATCTACGTTGATCCGCATGCTGCAAAGGCAGTCTTTGCCAGCGGGGTCCATCCGATTGTGTTTAGTCTCGATATCACACACCAGATGTTAATTACAGCACCCAGACTCAAGTCGATTGCGGAGCAAGGTGGAAGAGCCGGCGGGGTCGTCGCCGATCTGCTGGATTTTTTCAATCAATACGATATGTCAAAGTATGGATGGGATGGTGCACCGCTACATGACCCGTGTACCATAGCGCATTTGATCGATCCGGCACTTTTCAGCGGTCGTGAAATGCCGTTGGAGATTGATACTGTCGATGGCCCGAATTTTGGCAGAACTGTAGCAGATTGGTATGGTGTGACCGAGGCTGCACCCAATGCCACGGTGATAACCGATGGTGACAGTGACCGATTTTTTGAACTGATAGTGCAGCGACTGGCTACACTCTAAAAAAGACGGTGGCCTTTACGATGACGATGAGTTAGCGGGATTGTTGTTAGTCCCACTCAGGGGCCCAGGGCACTTTTTCCTTATCGACTATTCTGTATTGCTGTTCGTTCAATGAACGGATCATGCCCATGTGAACCGAGCTCAGTGAAAAATCCATCAGATTGTAGTTGGCTTTAATATTCGCAGGCTTTGTTGACATGGTGTTAATGGATACTCCCGTTTGTAGGATCCACTGTAAAACTATCTGGCTTTCTGTTCTATTGTAGAGATCCGCAAGCTCTTTTATCACCGGATGAGTTAGCGCTTTGCCACGCGCCACAGAACAGTACGAAGACAGCGGAATTCCTGTCTCTGTTGCTGCCTCCAAAAGTTTGGTCTGATCGAGTAGTGGATGGAATTCAACTTGATTAGTAACCAGTGGATAGTGGGTAATACTCAGAGCGGCGTGCATCATCTTTGCGGTGTAGTTTGATACGCCAATATTGCGGGCCATGCCTTCATCCGCTGCCTTGTTTAATAGCTTGAGTGAAGGCTCAATGTTGCCGTCTGCCGGTGGCCAGTGCAGTAATAAAACATCGACGCAGTCGGTTTGAAGATCTTTCAGGCTTCTCTCCACTGAAGGCAGGAAAGCATGTGTTTCGTAGTTGTTCGGTGAGACTTTGGTTGTTAACAGAAATTCATCACGTGGTACGCCTGAATTGGCGATGGTGGTGGCGGTTTGCGTTTCGTTACCGTACATTTGAGCCGTGTCAATGGCACGGTAGCCGGTCTTAATGGCGCAAGTGAGAGCTCTGTTGAGATCTACAGCCTGCAGAGGAAACGTGCCAAATCCACGTTGAAAATTGTTCTGAAAAAAACAAGACATGCAATTCACCATAGTATTAAGCTGAGATCACTATAATGATGTAGCACGCCCTGTGTCTATTCAGCCGCAGTGACACATCGTATGGGTAGTGCCAGGGTTGTACTGAGAGAATACTGTTATGAGAAAAATCGGATTGATCGGTGGCATGAGCTGGGAGAGTACCGTTGTCTACTATCAGCTACTAAACCGGCTTGCTCGGGACAAACTGGGTGGACTGCATTCTGCCAATCTGCTGTTGTGGTCGTTTGATTTTGCAGATATAGAAAAATATCAGTCATCCGGTGACTGGGAAGGCGTAACAGAACTAATGATTGCGGCTGCCCGCAGTCTGGAGCAGGGTGGTGCTGACTGTATAGTTATTTGCACCAACACCATGCACAAAATGGCGGCCGATGTGCAGGCATCAGTTGATATCCCCCTTGTACACATTGCGGATGCAACAGCACCTGCCATTAAAGCGGCAAAGAGTAGCGCACCGTTGCTTCTTGCTACACGCTATACGATGGAGCAGGATTTCTACAAAGGGTATTTACAACAACACCATAATATCGAGGTAGTGATTCCCACATCGGCCGAACGAACCACAGTGCACGACATCATTTATAAAGAGCTATGTCTCGGAATTGTGCGGCCGGAATCGAAAGCGCGCTATCTGAGTGTCATTGAAAAATCAATGTCAGAAGCGGGTGCGGATGCGGTGATCTTTGGTTGTACCGAGGTCGGGTTGTTGCTGAGCGATGATGATATCACTCAGCCAACATTTGATACGACTGCACTTCATGCTCAGGCCGCAATGGACTTTGCGTTATCGTAGCCTGCGGGTAGTCCCGTACCTGGGAACAATGCAGGTGTGTTGGAACACTGATGTAGTTACAAGCTTTAGCTGCCCGGACTCAGCAGGTTTTTGAGCCACGCTGTATCACCCGGTAGCAGATTTTGTACGGCGGGTAGTGAAAGTATCCAGCTCAGCAGCATGCCCAGCAGTGCGATCATTGATGCTGCGACAATGGCTGCCAAAAACACCTTGAAAATTAGCCACACCAATTGGAAGAACGGTATATCCATGTCAATGATATTGACAAACCCGACGTGATCCTCGCCTTCATCGTAGTGGGAATCATAGTTAGGTGTAAATTGTCTGTCATCGTAACGATCTTCATGCATTCGAGCGGCAGCACGGCTTTCATCCGAATTTCGCATCTTGTCCCCTTAATTATGTGCGCCGCCGACCAGCTTTATTGCGGTAGTACTCGTGACTGCAGCGGATAGTGTCTTGTCCCAAATTGTCGGGTCAAGTTTATCATGCCTGCTGAAAAAAATGTGCTCGTATCGTTGCCGATACCGTGGCTTTGGAATCGGTTTTTGACTTACAGCAGCGCGGCTTCGGGTGGTTCAGACTCGCTGAGGACTCGAGGCAGATCTATCAGGTAGAATTTTGCCATCAGAAAGAGTGATAGAAATGACTGTTGCAAAGCTGATCTCCGTTACCCAGGATGTGTTCGAGATGTAACAATCTCGACACTTATAGTCTCACGACAGAGCCAGGAGTTGCCGTAATGGAACTGGAATTAACGTCACTTCACAATTGGGGTTGTTGTAACCTCTGGTTTTAAGCAGTTGATCGACCAACTGTGCTCAATGCAGGTTTAAAACAATAGACAGCAGCAGTCCCAACAGACCTTTGTCGATATCACAAACATTCGGTGAATGGGTTGTGCGTCATGCAATGCTGGTTCTGGTGCTCTGTCTCGTGGTGGCGCTCGTGGCATCTGCGGGAATCGTAAGGCTCACCAATAATCCCGATAACCGTGTGTTTTTTGATGAAAACAACCCTCAGTTGCAAGCGCTTGAAACACTTGAAAATACCTACACCAAAGCTGACAACATTTTCGTTGCAATGGCGCCGGAATCCGGCACTATCGCAAATCCGGAGTTCCTGACTGCCATCACCGAGATAACCGAAGCTGCCTGGCAGGTACCTTATTCCAGCCGAGTCGATTCGCTATCTAATTTTCAGAACACTCGTGCCGATGGTGACGATCTTCTGGTGACTGATCTTGTCGTCTCTGATGTGCCGATTACACAATCTATCGCCACAGAGGTGGTCAGCACGGCGCTAAGTAAAGAGTTTCTGGTAAACCGATTGATTTCACCGGATGCAACGGTCTCAGGTTTGAATATCACGTTGCTCAAACCAGAGGGCAATAATGATGCAGTGTATGAAATAGTTGACCATGTGCAGGCAATGGTCAGTGAGTACGAAGCTCGTTACCCGTCGATCAACTTCTATATCACCGGTGGTGCGGCGTTTGATGTGGCGTTCGCCGTTTTACCCGCTGAAGAGGGTGCGGTACTGATCCCGATTATGTTTTTATTGATACTGATAATAGTCGGGGTGTTTCTAAAAACGGTATGGGCAACGCTTGCGGTCATGCTATTGATCGTATTGTCAGTCAGTGTGGCAATGGGTTTGAGTGGATGGGTCGGGGTGGTTCTGAATGCAGGTACCACTGGTGCACCGATCATTATACCGACGCTCTGTGTTGCGCACTGCGTTCATTTGTTGGTCACCATCCGTCAAAGGATGTCCCACGGCATGGCACAGAAACTCGCGATTGTAGAATCGCTTAGAGTCAACTTATCGCCTATTTTTATTACCAGTGCGACCACTGCGATTGGTTTCATGACGCTGAACTTCTCTGAGGCACCGCCATTTCGTCTTCTCGGCAACATCGTTGCAACCGGGGTGCTTGCAGGGTTTGTCTTGTCAGTGACGCTGTTGCCCGCGATGCTTTCGCTGGTAAAACTCAAACCCTCCACAGGTCCTTCTGCGGTGCTTGTTGGCATGCGTGCTATCGGTAATTTTGTGGTGGGGAAGAGCCGTGCTCTGTTATGGATAGCTGGTTCAATGGTGTTGGTGTTGTCACTCGGTAGTCTAAAAATAAAGCTCGATGATAACTTCCTGACTTACTTCAGCGAGAAATTTGAGATTCGCCGCGATTCCGATTTTATCGAGCGCAACCTTACCGGTTTGAACGCTATCGAGTGGTCGGTGCCGGCTGCGGATGATGGTGGCATCAGCGAGCCTGACTATCTTGCCCGTGTAGACAGTTTTATAGACTGGCTGAAGCTACAACCTAAAGTGACTAATGTTGGTGGTATCACCACCACTATGAAAGAACTTAATCAAAGTATGAACGGTGATGATCCGGCCTTTTATATCTTGCCCGAGTCGCGTGAGCTGGCGGCACAATATCTATTGATGTATGAGATGTCATTGCCGTACGGGCTTGATCTCAACAACTCTATAGATGTAGCAAAATCCCAAAGCCGGGTTATTGCGCTGGTACAAAACGCATCTTCTGCTGACCTGCGTGAACTCAATACCCGGGCCGGACAATGGCTTGGTGGAAATGCACCGGATCAATATGTGGAAGGTGGTGGTCTGTCGATGATATTCGCCTATATATCTGAGCGTAATATCAATTCTATGTTGTTTGGATCACTGATCGCGCTGATATTTATATCCTTTATACTGGTGTTTGCACTACGCAGTATAAAAATCGGATTAGTGAGTCTTATTCCGAATCTAGTACCTGCGGCAATGGCTCTCGGATTGTGGGGGTATACCGTGGGCGTGGCAGGTTTGTCGATCGCCGTGGTAATTGCAGTGACTCTCGGAATCGTGGTCGATGATACAGTACACTTTTTAAGTAAATATCTTCGTGCCCGACGCGAGCAGGGTATGACGCCTCAACAGGCGGTGGTTAATACTTTTGAAACCGTCGGCGTTGCGCTATGGATTACATCGATCACACTAATAGCAGGCTTTATGGTGTTGTTCTGGTCTGGCTTCAAGGTCAATTCAGAGCTGGGGATTCTTACTGCCGTGACGATCGCATTCGCTTTGCTGGCGGACTTCCTGTTGCTGCCACCGGTATTGTTGGCAGTTGACCGCGAATGATCGGGCGCATCACTCTATGTGGGATCAGAATCCGCCCAAAAAACATCAGTCCAGTAAACATCAGAAGGTTAAAAGTTAGCCTCGATAGACCCACTGATACCCGAATAGTCAAACAACAAAGAGGATTTACCAATGCCTGAGGTAAAAATACGCAAGATGCTGGTCAGTGTGGAAGAAACTTTTCACGAAGGTGGACCGGTTGCAGAGAATCCGCTGCGTAAGGCTTCGTGCCTTGCCGTGATAGAAAATCCGTACGCTGGCAGATACGAAGCTGAGATAGCGGGATTTATGGATGATCTTAAACCGTTAGGTGTAGAGATGGCGGGCAAGCTGATTGAGGCACTCGGCGGCAATGCGGGTGACATACAAGGGTATGGCAAAGGCGCGATAGTAGGTGAGGCTGGCGAGATAGAACACGGTGCGCTTTGGCACGTACCTGGTGGATATTCTATGCGGGAACTTATCAGGGACAGTATGGCAATTGTACCGTCGACTAAGAAAGTCGGTGCACCGGGTACCAAGCTCGATGTACCAATGACACACACCAATGCGTCATACGTTCGATCCCACTTTGATGCCATGGAAGTCGGTGTGAACGATGCGCCGCGTGCCAACGAGCTGGTATTGGTGCTGGTTATGTCTACTGGTGAAAGAATACACAATAGAGCGGGTGGGCTGGATGCGAAGGATGTAGTCGGTGAAGACGGTTTGCGTTAATGCTCTGTTTCACTGGGTGCGCCGCTGCGGCAGGCTGTAGAAAAAGGTGCAGCGTTGGTGCCGTCGGGTAAAAAGATGGGGAGCTGCGGACAACCACTGGATGTACCTTTGGGGCATTAAGATGCAACCTACGTCCGCAGTCACTTTGATGGCATGGAAGTGTCAATCGTCGATGCGCCCAGAGCTTCAGAAATTATGGTGGCTATTGCGGTAACAGACCCCGGCAGGCCGCTACCCAGGTTAGGCGGCCCTGAAGCATCTGATGCTATCGGTGAGGATGGATTGCGCTAGCTTCCGGATTGGTAACGGGTCTTATTGGATAGCAGACAGTCGGGGATGCTATGGTCCAGCGTTTTGTAAGGCCTGAAAATATGACTATGACTGACGACGCCGGAACTGAGCCACCCGCTCGATCCCCCACAACTCGCACTATGGCAATGCCCGGTGATACCAATGCTGCCGGTGATATATTTGGAGGCTGGGTGCTGTCACAGATGGATATCGCCGCTGGCATCTGCGCGGGTCAACGATCACAGGGCAGAGTCGTCACGGCTGCCATAGACGGTATGCATTTTTACCGGCCGGTTAAAGTGGGAGACATTCTGGGTGTGTATACCACAACTACCCGTATTGGAAGATCTTCTATGGATATACTGGTTGAGGCGTGGGTGCGGCGAGATCGCATCGGTATTCGTGAGAAAGTTACGGATGCTACATTTACTTTTGTCGCTGTTGATGAAGAGGGAAAATCTACACCTATTCCATCAAAAGATCAGATACCGCAGTATGTGAGAGATAAATTTGGTGACCTGTAGTGGCCGAGAGCAGCATTGAGAGTGCCTGACTATTGTCCGTCTTTTTTATCTATCATATTTTTCAGGTCTGCAAACGGATTGTGAGTAGTTACTGAAGCCGCGTCTTCGCCGTAGGTTATTTGTTCAACAAATCGCTGGTGTTCGTTGTCGTGGCAGAACACACATAATAATTCCCAGTTTGTACCGTCTTCAGGGTTGTTATCGTGATTGTGATCCCGGTGGTGCACGGTAAGCTCGCGTACATTGCTGTTGTCAAATTCACGCATGCAGCGACCGCACACCCATGGGTACATTTTCAACGCACGTTGTCGGTAACCGTCTTCGCGCTTCTGGTAGTCAGCGCGGGCCGAGGCTACCAGTTTATCCAGATTGTTGTCCGACACCTTAAAAATCCTCCGTTGTAACGCCAATGCCTTAGCCATGCCTGCAAGCTGATCGAGCTGAGTCTTATTTGGCAGTATGGTTAGCATAATCGCATATCATCGCTGCACTTGCATCTGGCAGCTGCAGTGGTATTGGATCGTCAGACTACTTTTGCGACGACGATAAAAAAATGCCAATGATGAGGTACTCCTTTCGTAGTTAAAGTGTGCATTAGTGCAGTGCGCAGCTCATTAAGTAAAGCTGACCGGTAGTATTGTTGTGCTTCTTTGCCAGCCAATTTTATCCTGTCTTAATCCAGGGCGAGCCGGGTATGCTGAGTTTAAGTTTTGTGCCAGCGCAAAGGTTTTGATGCCTCCCGACTGAGAATGCCTTTGGCTTCAAGATCCAGCTGTACTGTCTTTGACCACCATGCGACTTTTTCACCATTTGGGAATATCGAGTCTGCCAGATGAAGTTTTACCGCCTCACACATTTCTGCATGGGTAAAGCCTGGTGCTTTGCCTGGCAATACCTTGAGCATGGCTGTTTTCATCTCGTTGTATTTTTCAGCATCAACACGATTCTGGCTGCCTGGTACATTGACATTTTCAACTGAAATTTTTTCAGCTTTTCGGCTCATTGGACTGAGGATACTTCAGGCTGTGGTCACGTATTTGAGTATCTCGACTACTTGCTCTGGTGTTTTAGCCCAACCCATCGCAGCACCGTCTACCTCTTTAAGCGGATGTATGATGTCTTCATCGTGCAGTGTGATGTAGGGCTTGCCGAGTGCTGCCAGTTGCCCCGCATCAAAAGCTGCATTCCATTGCTTGTACTTTTCACCAAAACGCACCACGGCGATATCACAATTAGCAATCAGGTTTCGTGTGCGAATACTGTTCACTTTGGATGACTTGTGATCACGCCAGAAATTGTCAGATTCAGCGCCGAGCACATCTCCAGCGGCGTCACTCGCGTCGTGATCGGTGACAGCGGAGCAAAAGCTTACTGGCAGGTTCAAGGCCTGACAACCGCTCGAAATCTGATGGCGCCAGTCGGTGTGGATCTCTCCAGAGAGGTATACGCTCCAGGTCATGTTGTTCTCCTGAGTTCTGTTTGATTGAAGTTGGCTCTATTCTAGAGCTGCCGATGAAAAATTGGTACCGGTTCGACTCACAGCTGCCAGCACAGGTACACTACCCGTACCTTTTATCCGATCAAAATTCATGAAAAAAAGTCCCGAATCTCTCAGAAGCTACCGCTGGTTGGGTGAGGATGACCTGCGCTCCTCCAGTCATCGTTCGCGTTTCATGCAAATGGGCTATGGCGAAGATGACTGGCAGGGGCGGCCGGTAATTGCCATCGTCAATACCTGGTCGGATATCAATCAATGCCATTCACACTTTAAGCACCGGGTGGACGATATCAAACGCGGGGTATTTCAAGCCGGTGGATTACCTCTGGAGCTGCCTGCTATTTCCCTGTCAGAACCGATTGTAAAGCCCTCGACCATGCTGTATCGAAACTTCCTCGCTATGGAGACTGAAGAGCTGCTGCGCAGTCATCCAATCGATGGCGCAGTGTTGATGGGCGGTTGTGACAAAACTACACCGGCACTTTTAATGGGCGCGATTAGTATGGATATTCCTGCGATCTACGTTCCCGCTGGTCCGATGCTGCGAGGTCACTGGAAGGGTAAGACGCTCGGTTCGGGATCTGACTCCTGGAAATACTGGGATGATCTGCGTGCCGGTGAAATTGACCAACAGGACTGGAATGAAGTGATGGGTGGTATAGCCCGATCCTACGGCACCTGTATGACCATGGGTACTGCAGCAACGATGATGTCAATCGCAGACAGTATTGGTATGTGCCTCAATGGTGCGAGCTCTATTCCGGCTGCAGATTCTAACCACATAAGAATGTGCAGTGCCTCCGGGCGCCGCATTGTCGAGATGGTATGGGATGACTTTAAACCCTCCGATATTCTCAGTGCCAACGCCTATCAAAATGGGGTTACAGCAGCGATGGCTATGGGTTGTTCTACCAATGCGATTATCCATCTAATAGCTATGGCTCGTCGCAGCGGTATTGATTTGAGTCTTGCAGACTTTGAAGCTAAAAGTCGTCGCGTACCGGTGATCGCAAATATCCGCCCCAGTGGGGACACCTATCTGATGGAAGATTTCTTCTACGCCGGAGGTCTGCCGGCCATGTTATCGCGTATAGAAGATGAACTGCATACTGATTGTATGACGGTATCAGGTAAGACCTGGTCCGAAGCACTTGCGCGTGCTGAAGTGTATAACGATGATGTGATACGACCTACCAGCAACCCGATCTACGCAGAGGGCGCGCTTGCGGTACTGAAAGGTTCACTGGCACCGGATGGTTGTGTGATAAAGCCCTCCGCCTGTGAGCCGCGTTTGTTGCAGCACGAGGGGCCAGCACTGGTATTTGACAGCTATGCAGACATGAAAGCCAACATAGATGATGACGATCTCGATGTTGATGAAAACACGGTACTGATTTTACGTAACGCGGGCCCTAAAGGCGGGCCAGGCATGCCTGAGTGGGGCATGTTGCCGATCCCGAAGAAATTACTCCGTAAGGGCGTACGTGACATGGTGCGGATCTCGGATGCGCGGATGAGTGGCACCAGCTATGGTGCGTGTATCTTGCATGTTGCACCTGAGTCATACGTGGGTGGGCCGCTGGCACTGGTCAAAACCGGGGATATAGTCGTAGTTGATGTGCCCGCAAGGACTATCGATTTTAAGGTTGACGCTGCAGAACTTAAAAAACGTCAGGATGCATGGCAAGCACCTCAACCCAGATACGAACGCGGCTATGGCTGGATGTTCAGTAACCATATCTTACAGGCCGACAGTGGTTGTGATTTTGATTTTCTGGAGACATCCCACGGGGATGCGGTAGACGAGCCAGCCATTTTCTAAAGCCATTGGTAGCCATCTATACCGATGAGTACACAAGCTTGAGCGAGATGACAAACAGCGCAATCTGCACCGTCAGAAAAAACCATTTCTCGGCGAGGTGTTCTATCAGTTTTTTGCCAACCACAGTACCTAATGCCGCCAGTGGCAGCAGATAGAGCGATACTTCAAGTGTTGAGGTGGTGTAGGGCTGAAGCTTTGAATAGGGAATAATCTTGGCGAGATTAACGGCTGCAAATACCATCGTTGTTGTGCCTGCGAACACCATCTTTGGCAGCTTTTGCGGCAGCACATAAATCTGAAAAGGTGGTGCACCTGCGTGTGATACAAAACTGGTGAAGCCCGATAGTGTTCCCCACAGCAAGCCCTTTTTTACATTGGCAGATTTTGCAACGCTGTCTGTTTTCTTTATAAACCAGGTGTAAAGGCAAAAAGTAATTCCCATTACTCCGATCATTAGTGCCACCACTCGATCTGACACCACAGAGGCGGTTGCCCAACCGATAAGCACTCCTGCAATACCGGCTGGTATCAGTATTCTTATATTCTCCAGGCTGTACTCGCGGCGGTAGAGCCAGACACTGACAAGGTCAGAAAGTATGTATATTGGCAACAGCAGTATCGCGGCGATGAGCGGTGACATGGTGATTGATAGTATCGGGACGCTCAGCATACCAATGGCGGGTAGTCCGCCTTTGGACAGACCGATTAGAAAAGCCGCAAGAAACAACAAACCCAGAGTGACTGGCTCTGCCAGTAGAGAGGTAATATCAGGCACAGTATTAGCGATTCACCGATGGTTTCAGCACTGCGCAAGCCAGATCATGTGTTTTGTACCTTTGCTTCCGTGTGCGAATACGGATTCTTCTTTCACTTGTAAGCCACAGTCACTTAAACGCTTGGTAAAAACTATATCCGCACTCGCAGACCAGTAAGCAAGTACTCCACCTGGCTTCAAACACTGACAAGCACACCCAATTCCCTCTGTAGAGTATAACCACTCATTAGCGTTAGAGCTCAATGCCTCCGGGCCATTATCTACGTCAAGCGCTATGATATCGTAGTGTGGTTCAGAACGTCGCAGCAGATCGCAGACATCCCCTTGATAGACAGTAGTTCGAGGATCATCCAACGGGTAGCCGGAGTATCTGCCTAACGGACCCTTGTTCCATTCAATGATCTCCGGAACCAGTTCGGCAACAACAATCTGTGCATCTTTGCCGGTTGCCTTCAATGCGGCAGCTAAGGTAAAGCCCATGCCGAGGCCACCAATCAACACTGCGGCAGCATGGGTTTGAGTGATCATTTGACAGGGCAGTGTACCCAGTGCATCTTCAGAAGCGTGCTTGCGAGTAGACATGAGCTCGCCGCGCCCGGAAATAACAATGCTGCAATCGTCTTTGCTTTGAAATAGTTTTAATACTCGATCACTGCCAGCGATTGTAGCTTGCCCCAATAAAGCAGGACGTTTCAAAGTTTGATCTCCTGTAGTGGGGATTCCGGTCAGTGGATAACATATAACGGTGATAGTATAACTGACAGTTAGAGCGTGTATAGATTACCTGTCTTCATACCGATAGTCTTTCCTCCGTCACAGGAAAAGATCCTGGTCTGGATACTATGGTCTTGAATGAGTAGCTGATAAGCTTAACTTTCTGTTTAACAGGTGTCAGATCGTATGATGAAAAGCACACGAATAAAACTGGTTCCACCATCGATGGATTTGGTACGGGATTCTGTGGATGCGACACGTGAAAGTGCAGTGGAGTTAAGCGAGTATCTCGGGTGGATTGAATCTGCCATGCAAGATCCTGAGAAAAATATGCAGACTGCCATTGAGAACTATCGGGCATTTGAAGCTGAAGTGCGGTTCTATATTATCAATATCAGTAACGCAGCGCTCATCGGTGCGATTGGATTAGTGGTCAGGGACCCTGATGTGCCATTCTTTGAAATCGGATACTGGATAAGAAGTTCTAAGGTGGGTAATGGTTATGCCACAGAAGCTGTTGTATTACTTGAACAGTATGCATTTGAGCAAAAAAATGCCAAACGACTGGAAATCAGAATGGCATCGAGCAATGTTAAGAGTAGATCGGTTGCAGAGAAATGCGGCTATAGTAAAGAGGCAGAGCTACAAAATGAACGGCGTCTGCCTGGCGGTGAACTGAGTAATACACTGGTGTATGCAAAAGTTGGTGGTTGAATACACCGCTGCTGGCCGCTACTTTGATTACTTAATCGTCTTCTCGTAGCTCTACGCGTCGGATCTTGGAGGATATAGTCTTGGGCAGTGAGTCACGGTAAGAGATTTCGCGCGGGTATTTGTAGGGCGCGGTATTGCTCTTAACAAACTCCTGTATTTCACCGGTCAATTCTTCACTGGGAGTATAGCCTTCACCCAGAACCAGAAACGCCTTGACAATATGGCCACGCAATTCATCTGGTTTGGCGACAACAGCAGACTCTACAACCGCCGGATGTTCCATCAGGACGCTTTCTACTTCAAACGGGCTGATTCGATAACCCGCTGAGCTGATGATGTCATCAGAGCGTCCAACGAACCAGATATATCCTTCTGCATCACGGGTAGCGGTATCACCTGTATAGTAATAGCCGTTTTTAAAAGCACTGCGGTTGCGTTCTGTACGGCTTTCATAATACCCATCGAATAATCCTATCGGGGCAGGATCTGTGATCCTCATTGCGATATGACCTATCTCATCGTCGTTAACACGTTTGCCTTCATCATCGATCACTTCGACTTCAAAGCCTGGTACCGGTTTACCCATTGAGCCGTGGCGCACTTCAATGCCCGGTCGATTGGCGACGATATTAACGGTTTCAGTTTGACCATAGCCATCGTGAATAGTGGTGCCCGTGGCTTCTTCCCAAACTCGGATCGCTTCAGGGTTTAACGGCTCTCCGGCACTGACAGTGTGGCGAATAGAAGATAGATCGTAATCGCCGAGCTGCATTTGTGCAAAGAGCCGAAAAACTGTTGGAGGAGCGCAGAAGGTAGTGACCTTGAGCTTTTTGATTAAGTTCAAATGTAGCTCTGCATCAAAGCCGCTGCCATTAAATAGTACCATTGCACTGCCCATTAACCACGGCGCGTAAAGCATACCCCATGCAGCTTTGGCCCAGCCTGTGTCTGACAGTGTCCAGTGCAGATCATCGCGTTTCAAGTCCAGCCAATAAGCACCTGTTGCAACATGTGCCAGCCCATAACCGTAATTGCGTGTTACCAGCTTGGGGTCAGATGTAGTGCCAGATGTAAAATAGGCCATCATCAGATCATCGTTGCTGGTCTGTTGGGTGCTCTCACGGGTGAAGCTGTCATTGGCACGTGCCAGTGCATCTTCGTAGTTCAACCAGTTGTTGTTTGAAGATTCTCCTACCACAATGAAATGCTTTAAGGTAGGGCAATTGGCTTTTATTGCTTCAATTTTCTCAACGTGTTCAGTACTGACAATCACGGTGCTGGCTTCTGCCTTTTTTATCCGATACTCGATATCTTTGGCAGTGAGCAGATTAGTACCGGGCATAGATACAACGCCCGCCTTGGCGCAGCCGATAATAACTTCATACCAGGCTGGAATTCTCGGCAGAATAACGACTGCAAATTCGCCGTGTTCAATACCTGTATCTCGGAGCGCAGATGCAACACGTGCTGATCTACTCTTAAGCTGCGAAAAGCTGTGCTCAACAATCTTTGATCCATCAGAGTTGACTTCTACATAAGCCGTTTTGTCATCGTGATCTGCCTGATAGTCAATGATGTCGAAGGCAAAATTAAAGTGTATCGGCAGAGTGATAGATGTATTGCCATCAATGCTCAACTGATCTAGTACATCTTTGACTGCCGGATTCATATTTGATCTCGTCGTATTTTAGGGATGGGTCTGGCACAACTAAGGCAAGCTCACCTGTGAACAGAAAATAACCCGATTTAAATATTGTGTTCAACCGTTACCGAAGTGGCTGACGGGTTTTGACCGGCACCGTGCCGTGTGCTGTTTAATCGAATACCAGTCTAAACCCCTGATGAGTGGTAGTGGAATCAGGTGTGGTGCCGGTGCGTGCGGCAATTCTGTATCTGAAACAGTAGCTTTTATGGCATAGAAATGATCCGCCCTTTAGTAGCTTGCTGCCTTTGTAGTGTTTGGCTTGAGCGCGTGACGCTTGTGTTTTTCCGGTTATCTTCAAGCGTCCGGACGTCCATTCCCAAACATTGCCACACATGTTGTACAAGCCATAGCCGTTGGGTTCAAAGGATTTTGCAGGGGCGGTTGCAGCGAATCCATCTTTTTGGAGATTTTGCACCGGGAATGTTCCTTGCCAAATATTGCATGGATGGAAGCTCGTATCATCCGGTTCACGGTCGCCCCAGGGAAACATAACATCTCCCAAACCACCGCGAGCAGCATGTTCCCACTCGGTCTCTGATGGTAGTCTGCCACCAGCCCATCTGGCAAAGGCGTTTGCATCGTTCCAGGAGACATGGACTACCGGATGATCCGGCTCAAGAGCGTGCTCGACATCAGGTCCGCAGAGTCTCCGCCAGTCGGCATGATCAACCTTGCGCCACCATTGAGTATCAACTAACGCCTGGGTGGCTTGAAAGTTTGCCGGCAGTTGATCGTGGAATACGAAAGACCAGCCGTAGCGTTCTGCGTCTGTGACATAACCTGTGGCATCGATGAACCGGCTGAACTGATCATTGGTAACCGGTGCTTCCATCATGCGAAAAGCGGCTATATTTTTGGTGCGGCAAGGGCCTTCTTCATCAATGGAAATCATTGGCCGATCAGTACCCAGTAGTGCTGTGCCTGGAGGAATAGCGATCGACTCATTTGCGATTCCGGCATGTTCGGTAAGCTCTTTCACCGGCTGTTTTTTAGCGGCAGCTGTAGCGGCTGCCTCTTTAGTGCCATCGATAGAGGGAGTGCAGCACGGTGAGGTTTGGCGGGTACTGTGGTTCATCTGTATTGATTGGCCGTATTGCTGGTTCAACGCTGTAAGGTTAGCAGAAATGCAAGTCGGACGTTGTACTGCACCGCTATGGCAGCGCTGCAGAGCAAGGCAAATAGTCGCGTCATCCGGCTTGTAACGTCTGTATTGAAATTCAGTACAATAGAAACAGGTTTGAGGAGCAAGTCGTCACTTGAATCTGCTATTTTGGTTAGAATATGGTGACTGTACACGGAGTCCCTGTAGCGAATGATTGATCTTGCCAATATCGCCAAATCCTATTTGATGGGGCAGCATCGGGTGCATGCATTGGCGGATATAAACCTGCAAATCGAGCAGGGCGAGTTTGTCGCGATTCAAGGCTCCTCCGGATCTGGTAAGTCAACGCTACTGAATATCCTTGGCATACTGGATACACCGGATAATGGTACTTATACGCTCGATGGTCACCCGATAGTCAATCTGTCTGATACAGAGGCTGCGCGTTACCGTAACCGCTTTATTGGTTTTGTATTCCAGTCGTTTAATCTGATTCATCACAAGAGTGCGCTAGAGAATGTAGCGCTACCGCTCTACTATCAAAGCGTGTCCCGAAAAAAGCGTAACAAAATTGCGATGGAATATCTTGAGCGTGTTGGGTTGGCTGATCGCGCGGACCATAAGCCTTCGGAGTTGTCCGGCGGCCAGTCACAACGCGTGGCGATTGCTCGAGCTCTGATAACAGAGCCAGCACTGCTGTTGGCAGATGAGCCTACCGGTGCGCTAGATACTCAAACGTCAGAACAAATCATGCAAATGTTTAGAGAGGTCAACGCGCAGGGGATGACTGTGGTTCTGGTAACTCACGAGCCTGATATCGCGGCACAGTCAAATCGATCTATCGTCTTGCGCGATGGTGATGTGATCAGCGATCAGAGTCTGTAGCGCCTGTGATTGACTCACTCAGGGAAATCGCAGACTCATTGCGTACACATAAAACCCGTACAGCTCTGGCGGTGCTGACAGTGGCGTGGGGAATATTTATGCTGGTGTTGTTGCTCGGAGCGGGTCGGGGACTACAAAACGGTGTGGAGCTACAGTTTGCAGATGATGCAGTAAACAGCATCAGAATTTATCAGGGCAAAACCACGATTGACCACGAGGGACTGCCACGTGGCCGCGCTGTTCGCTACAGCAATGAAGACTACAGCCTGCTGAGCAACAAGATTGATCATGTAGATAAACTGACAGGCCGATACTATGTGGGTGGTGATAACCCTGTCAGTTATGGAGGCAGACAGGCAGCGTTTGATATTCGTGGTGTGCATCCTGATCATCTGTATCTCGAAAAAACCGTGATCACAGATGGACGCTTTATTAATGATTTGGATATGGTTGAACGACGTAAGGTCTGTGTTATCGGGGCGCAGGTTGTTGACCAGTTATTTGGTCAGACAGGCAGCGGTGCGATTGGTGAATTTATCGGAATCGGTGTTAACGGCTGCCAGGTAATTGGAGTGTTCACGGATGCCGGATCACGTGGCGAGGAAGAGACTATCTACCTGCCGATATCTACTACTCAGTTATTGTATGGAGAGCCGGATCGTCTACATCAACTCATGTACACAGTGGGGGATGCCACTTACCAGCAAAGTAAAGACAGTGAACAGCAAGTAAGAGAGCAGCTGGCGAGATCGCATAATTTTTCTGTACATGATCAACGTGCGGCCCGTATATACAACAATCTGGATGAATACAAAAAAGTCACTGATTTGTTTTATTGGGTGCGAGTGTTTGTCGCTGTGGTTGGTATCGGCACAGTACTCACCGGTATTCTGGCCGTTAGCAACATTATGGTGATCTCTGTGTCCGAGCGCAGACGTGAGATCGGTATCCGCAAAGCGATTGGTGCCACGCCGGGTTCAATTACCAGACTGATCGTTCTGGAGTCGGTCATAGTCACATCGGTCGCAGGCTACCTCGGACTGCTCGCAAGTCTTGGCTTGCTGGAACTGCTTAAGGCGACAGTGCCTGAAAATGAATATATGTATCAGCCCGATGTAAATACCTTTGTTGTGGTGGCAGTGACATTACTGGTAGTGGTGTCTGGCACCCTGGCAGGTTATCTGCCAGCGCGAAAAGCCGCCGCGATTGATCCTGTAGAGGCGTTGCAACCCTCATGATGGATCGCGAACTGTGGAGTGAAATCTGGCAAGTCTTAAGAAGCAACCGCCTTCGAACATTGCTTACTGCATCCGGTATCTTCTGGGGTGTTTTTATTCTTATTGTGATGTTGGGATTTGGTAACGGTATTCAGGCCGGTGTTAATAAAAGTATGTCGGGTTACGCGACCAATGCGCTCTACTTGTGGGGGCAGGCAACTTCAACACCCTGGCAGGGTTTGCCTCCCGGTAGAGAGATTAATCTGGACAATGAAGATACCGATGCGTTAATGGCAAAAGTACCCGGCATCAGTACCTTAGCGCCGCGGGTTCGATTGGCCCGTTTTCGGGGTAGAAGTGATGTCGTCAGTGGTAACAAGATCACCGACGCGGAGATCTCCGGTGATGTGCCGGAATATCGCAATGTATTGCCAATGACACTCAAGTACGGTCGATTTATAAATCCGATCGATATCGATCAAAAGCGCAAGGTTGCCGTGATCGGTGAACGAATCCATCGTGATCTCTTTGGTGAAGGTGTGGATCCCGTTGGGCTACAAATCCAGATCAGACGTATCAGCTTTACTGTTGTGGGAGTTTTTAAACCCAGGCGCTATGGAAACAATCGGGAACGCATGGGCAGTCTGGTGATGACGCCGATCTCAACTTTTCAGCAGGTGTTCAACTACGGTGAAGAGATCGGATTTTATGCAATGGTGCCGGAACCAGGTCTGCGCAGTAAAGATGTGGCTGCAGATATGCGCCAGCTTCTGAAACAACGCCATCGTGTTGCACCCGCTGATAATCGCGCTTTCGGTAACTGGAACTCAGAGACTGAGTTTTTGCGAATCGAGAGATTGTTTATCGGGATTCGAGCTTTTATCTGGACGGTGGGGTTAGCGACACTGTTAGCGGGTGTATTAGGCGTTAGTAACATCATGATGATTGCTATTCGCGAAAGGCGTCGTGAATTTGGAATTCGAAAATCCATTGGTGCAACGCCACGCTCTGTGCTGACCATGGTACTTGCCGAGACCACATTTCTGGTAGGAGTGTCCGGCTTCATGGGGCTGTTAGCCGGTCTGTTCGCCTTATTTATTGTTGATGTATTCACCCGACCCATTACCAAAAGTGTGGATGCCGATGTGTTGTTTGATACCCCTGTCATAGATCTTAAAATCGCAATTGCCGCCATCGTGGCATTGGCCGTTGCCTCATTACTGGCGACGTTAATACCGGCGCGGCATGCCATGAAGATAAACCCAGTAGAAGCACTTCGTGCGGAATAATTATGTTTAGGATGTTAGTCAGAGTTGTATTACTGTTTTTAGTGCTCGCGCTACTTGGTGGCGGGTTGTATTTTTTGATTAAACGCAACGATATACCGGAAGAAGTTTATGAGACCAGGACTGTCTCTACGGATATCATCATAAAAAAAGCAGTCGCCACTGGTGCTATTGAGCCGAGACGGGAAGTGACCATAAAATCGCGAGTGTCAGGCGTGGTAGAAACGCTTTATCTTGAGGCGGGCGAGACGGTCGAGCGGGAAGCATTGATTGCAAAGATCAGAATTGTGCCCGATGCAGTTACCCTTAACTCAGCGCAGGCGCGCGTGGATACTGCACGTATTGGTACTGAAAACGCCCGTCGCGAACTTGACCGACGCAAAGATCTGTTGCAGGACAATGTTATTTCAAAAGATGAATTCGCAAGATACCAATACGAGTTTGATATCAAGCGCGAAGAGGAAGCCAGTGCCAGAAGTAACCTTAGATTGATACGTGAAGGCGGTAGCGGCGAGGCTGGTACTGTGTCCAGTGAAATCCGCTCAACGGTAAGGGGCACCATACTTCAGGTCCCGGTCAAAGAAGGAGAAACGGTGACTGAGACCAACAATTTCAATGAAGGTACTACAATCGCATCGGTTGCCGATATGACCGATATGATATTTACGGGTACCGTAGATGAATCCGAAGTAGGCCGCATTGAAGAGGGTATGGCGTTGGTGATCAGTATCGGTGCAATAGAAAACGAAACATTCGAAGGTGAACTTGAGTTTATTTCACCCAAGGGTGATAGAGCGGAAGGCACTGTGCAGTTTGGTATTCGTGCAGCTATTAAACAGAATCCTGAGCGTCAGATCAGGGCAGGCTACAGCGCCAATGCTGATATTGTGCTTGATCGTCGTGATGATGTGTTAACGCTGGATGAGGCGGCGCTGGTATTTGAAGATGATAAAACTTATGTTCTGATCAGGGAAGGTGAAGGGTTTGAAAAAACAGAAGTACAGACGGGTTTGTCAGATGGTTTGAAGATTGAAATTGTAGAGGGTGTTTCAGAAGGTACAGAAGTTAGAATGCCCTAACTCTGTTATCTGGTAGATTCACTCAATAGATCCCTTCTTCAGATAATGCGCTTCCGTGAGTAACGATTATCTCAGTATCCACCATGCGAAGACAAATGGCACCACCAGCACGATAAGAGGTATCATTATTTTGAAGTAGACGCCCCAGACTGAAGTATCGAAATCAGTGGTTCGTTTGCGCCGCAACTTGCTGCGACGCGGTCTTCTAGCTGCTGGCATATCGGTCTCCTGTCGCAATCGTGTCAATCAGTGTGATCTGACGCTGGTGCCAATTTATTCGAAAGTTACCAAACATTTGGCGCTGACCCATGTACACAGGTCTCACTCATGGAAGAATTTTTCGGACATGAGAAGATATGCATGCGTCGGTCTGGTATCGGTTGGCATTTTTGTGAATATAACAGTCACAGTGCGAAATGCCGGAATGCCCTGAAATACCGGGTCACCCGGCCTTAAAATATGATCGAACCAAGCATTTGTGGAGTGGTTTAGGTGGATTTTCTGGACAAAATAGCGGAGAACAGAATCCGCACATCCCGCGACCTGGGGGAACTGGACAATCTTCCAGGGCAGGGTAAGCCATTGGCTCTGGATGATGACTCAGCGATACCGACTGAGTTGCGGGTGAGTTATCGCATCCTAAAAAATTCAGGTTTTCTCCCGCCCGAGATCGCACTGCGAGCCGAGATCCTGCGAGTTGAAGACCTTCTGCAGGACACCACTACCGATGCGGATAAAGCCCGCCTGGTGTTGAAGCTTGGTATTTTGAAAAGTCAGTTAACTGCCAGCAAGCGATAGGAACTTGTACCTCATGTGGGGTATGCAGGAAACTTTGTGAGGACCCCCAACATGAAAATTTCATTTTTATCGGAGTATCCTGATAAGGCTACTGAAATAGCACAGTGGTACTACGATGAATGGGCTGGTCCGGCTTTCACGACTACGGTTGAAGAACTAGCTGCAAACGTAAAAAACAAGTCAAAAAGTGATCATCAAATTCCACTCGCTTTTGTGGCAATTGAGGAAGATGCGTTGATCGGTGTAGTCGAGTTGAAGTTTAAAGAGAATAAAAACCATCCGGAATATGAGCACTGGCTGGGCGGGCTTTTCGTTCATCCCGAAAATCGTGGAACCGGTGTAGGTAAGTTACTGATAGATCGAGTGAAACAGCATTGTGTATTACTGGGTTTGGAAAAACTGTACCTGCAGTGTGAGGATAGTCTGGTGCCAATGTATACGAACCACGATTTCCTAAAATTGCATAGGGCAAAACATCGCGGTTTTGAAACCGTTATTATGGTTTGGAGTGCCGGGTAGAGGTCCGGTTCAATTCGATTCAATCCAGGTACATTCTCTGCCTCCGCGACCGAGTACAACGCCCGTTTCAGTAATGTCAACGGTCCAGGTACGGGTTGCGGGATCATCAAAGTTACGCCAGAGGAATTGCAACTGATTGTCATCATTGTGCCAACCACCGCTCCATAACCCGTGACCGTTCAGTAGTTTTAGTTCACCGTCATCGAACAAGAAATAAACTTGTTCAGCGCTTTGTTGTGTCGCGGCGCAAAGGATTGCGACACCTCTGCGATTCCACCCCGGGAAATACTGGCTTTCATCGGCACCAAATTTTGATCTGATCAATGCCAGTTCATCTATTTGGTTATTGCTTGTGTTAACAACAGGTTCATCAACTGGATTGGTACTGGCATCTGCTGACTGCCCGATTCGGCACGACTGTACTCCATCCCACCCCCAGCCGTCGCCGACAGGATCGGAATCAAAGCAATCACCTGCGGTAGGTGTTAGTTCACAGGATTCTACTCCATTCCAGCCCC
The DNA here is from genome assembly GCA_964593315.1 of uncultured Granulosicoccaceae bacterium. Lineage (GTDB taxonomy): Bacteria > Pseudomonadota > Gammaproteobacteria > Granulosicoccales > Granulosicoccaceae. Next base: position 490 of record CAZQKJ010000001.1, on the reverse strand, counting down.
AGCCATCATTATCTTCATCAATGCATGCTGTGGTTTGGGCGTATGCAGAAATTGAAAGACAGCAATACAAAAACAGCGTGATTATATTTCGCATGATGGATCTCCTGTCATGTCGATGAGCAGTTTACCGCAGAATAGAACGAGATGGTTCGCAATGGTTCGCCCCGTTTGTAGCTGGCACCAATGAATCTTGCCTGAGAAAAATTACAAGCACGGGCGGCGATGTTTCACTCAATCACTCGAACGGGTGATCCAGTGTAGTAAGCTTTAAAGCCCTCGAACATCTGTTGGTAGAACACCTGAAATGTCTCATCCGTGCAGTAACCTATGTGCGGTGTGGGCAATATACGAGGGTGACTGACCATCCAGTCGGATGCGGTCGCGGGCTCTACCAGGTAGACATCAGTGGCAGCGCCTGCAATGGTCGCGTTATCAAGCGCATCTTTTAGTGCGGAGGGTTCGATTATCTCTGCACGCGATGTGTTAACGA